>JBASWU010000102.1:0-1778 GCA_049276635.1 Solirubrobacterales bacterium
GATCGATCGCCGCGAACCCCTTGGCTTTGCAGGCGTCGATGCGAGCCTCCATGATCGGGCCGAGCACGTCCAGGCGCCGGATGTCGAGCCAGTTCTCGCCCGACCAGCCGTTGCTCTTGCCCCGCACCGATGCGGGGAACAGGTGCTGGTCGGGTCGCCAGTTCTCGTAGCTACCGGCGCTGAAGTAGCAGCCGACCTGCTTGCCGGCGGCGCGCAGCGAATCGACGACGGACTTGTCCGTGTCGAACAGATCGATGATTAGGAAGGAGACGTTCTGGCTTTGATCAATTGTTTCGGTGAGCTGGTACTGCCACTTGGTGTTGATCGCCGGGCGCCAGTAACCGGGCGTCGGCTCGGGTTCAGGCGCAGGCGCCGGCTCGGGCGTCGGCCCTGGTTCAGGCACCGGCTCTGGCTCGGGTACAGGCGCAGGCGCCGGCTCGGGCGTCGGCCCTGGTTCAGGCACCGGCACGGGATCGGGTCCCGGCTCCGGCGGGGGTACCGGCAAGGGCGCAATCGTGGTCACGGCCAGCGGTTTGGAGTCCGACTTGCCGGCGGCGGTGACGGCGACTCCGTAGATGCCCGGCAGTACGTCCGGCACTTTGAAACCGGTCTTGAAACGGCTGTAGTGCCCGGCCGTGCGAGCGCCGGTGGAGCGAACTTTTAGGCTTCCGTTGCGCCGGGTCGTACCCGACGCCACGCGCACGCCGTTGAACCTCACGACGTAGCGAACTCGCTTGGCGAAGAATCGCCCCGCGACGGTGACGCGTTGACCGGGGATGGCGGACTGGGTGGACAGGTTGATCGTGGGGCCGCCGACCGTCTTGCGGTACTTGGACCGGGACCGGCCGTCGGAGGTGCCCGCGAGCGCCGAGAGTAGTAGTAGGCATAGGACCGACAGGCTAACTGCAAAGATGACGGGCCGGAAATTTCGGAGTGTCGAAAACATTAGAGACATCCTTTGCGGAGTAGGTTGTCAGGAGGCGTGTGCGTAATCGGCGGGTCGGCCCAATTGGTTGACGAGGAATGTCTAGAACGATCGTCCAGGTCGCGCTTCGCGGCGCGGGCGCGGGATGCGTGGCTTGACCAAATCAGGTGTTCGCGATCAGACTGTTGAGGCTGCGACGCTCTGCCGTCACGTACGGTCGTCGCATCGAGCCACTGTATTTGACGATCGGCGAAGGGCTTGTTGCAGTTTTGTGAAGGGGCCGATCACCTAGCACTCGCCGCATCCGACACATCGTTCGACGACGGCGAAATTGATGGCTGACGCCGGCCGCGACGGCCGGGCGCCGCTTCGCGGCCCGTCCGAACCGGAGTCACACAGAATGGCCGGAAAAAACGCCGGCCGGCGCCGGAATCCCGTCATTGACAGACATCCCGGCGCCGGCCCTCCGGCCGTGGTTGTTCGACAACGCCCGCTCAGGACCAGCAGGGGTCCAGCCAGGCGTCGAGATCCAGCTTCTTGCGCATCGGCATGAAGCCGAGCGCCAGCGACTTCGCGCAGAACTGTTCCTTGGTGCGCGAGTATTCCACCTCGAACACCGGCTTGCCCTGGGCGATGAACGGCTTGAGCATCTCGCACTCGTTGTACTGCGCGCACTGCTCGTTGACCGCGAAGTCGAAGTCGCCGACCAGCTTGGCGACTTGGTCTAGGTCGTTCTTGAGCCCGACCGAGAGCCCGCGAGCATGGGCGGCGGCGGCGAGGAAGCGATTGAACTTTTCCTGATCGGCGGCGGTCAGCGGAAAGCCCGTATCGTTATCGAACCCGTCGACGTTGT
>JBASWU010000103.1:0-10069 GCA_049276635.1 Solirubrobacterales bacterium
CGAAGGCCATCCGCGGCTGGCTTGAGGCAAACGGCGGCCGTCCGACCGAGCACCGGCGCGCGATCGTCGATCCCGCCGGCTCACCCTCCCTGCGCTGAGCTAAAGCCCAACGGGATGCGAGGGGCGGGAGCCTCTAGACAAGCAAGTCGACTGACAAGCTCATTTCGGGGTTCGAAATCTGACTCGACGCTGTATTCCTCAAAGTGACTGGTTGAGCGATCTCGTTCAGACTCCGATCCAGCGAACTGCGTGGCCATTACGTGTTTCTGTCGCGCGAGGCGATCGGTAACCTGCGGGCATGCCAGTGCGGGTGGATGTAAAGCCGACGATGCTCACGTGGGCGATCGATCGTTCCGGCCTCGGGCGGGACAGTGTTGACGCACGCCATCCCAAACTGGAGCAGTGGCTCACGGGTGAGGCTCAACCGACGCTGAAGCAGCTCGAAGCGTTCTCGCGTACGACGCACGCGCCGGTTGGTTGCTTGCTCATGACCGAACCACCCGACGAAGAATTACCGGTCCCGGACTTCCGCACGATGGCCGACGCGGGCATCGGGAACCCCAGTCCAGACTTGCTCGAAACGATCTACCTCTGCGAGCAGCGGCAGGAGTGGTTCCAGGCGTTCGCTCGTTCCAATAGTGAAGATCCAATCACGTTCGTTGGCTCCGCAACCACCGCAACGGACGTCGTCGATGCGGCGGCTGCGATTCGTGAAACGATCGGGTTCGATCTAGAAGCACGTCGCGAGTTCACCAATTGGACACTTGCTCTGTCGGGCCTTCGGGATCTGGCTGAGGCGTTGGGCGTACTCGTGATGGTCAGTGGCATCGTCGGCAGCAATACGCACCGCCGGCTGGACCCGCGCGAGTTTCGCGGCTTCGCTCTCGTTGATCGGCTCGCGCCACTGGTGTTCGTCAACGGCGTTGACACGAAGGCGGCACAGATATTCACGCTCGCTCACGAGCTTGCGCATGTCTGGCTCGGCGAGTCGGCACTCTCGAACGCGACGCTGGTGGCCAATTCCAGCAACGACATTGAGAGGTGGTGCAACAACGTCGCCGCCGAGCTGCTCGTCCCACTGAGTTCGTTCCGTGATGAGTTCAGGCCGAATGCTCCGCTCGTGGACGAGCTAGAACGACTGGCTCGTTTTTACAAAGTGAGCACGCTCGTGATCTTGCGTCGGATAGCGGATGCCGGCGGCATGACGAGAGATGAGTTCGTTGTCGCGTTCGATGCTGAGCTGGCGCGAGTGATTCAGCTGGCGAAGCTGCAAGCCGAGGCTCGCGACTCATCGGGTGGTGACTTCTACAACACTCAGCCGGTGCGCGTAAGCAAGCGGTTCGCCCGCGCGGTGGTAATCGACACGCTCGAAGGCCGGACGCTCTACCGCGACGCATTTCGCATGCTCGGTTTTAAGAAACAGGCCACGTTTGAGGAACTGAGCCGCCGGCCGGGTGTCGTGTGAAATACCTGCTTGATTTGCCGGATCTCGTCGTCAGACTGTCGCCGGCTCGATGAAATCCGCGACCCAGGGCTGCGAAACGATAAGTTGCGGCCTTGGGTCGCGTCGATCACCGACCGAAACCAGCTTTACGCTGTTTCGGTGCGCAGAACGAGTCTTAAGTTAGCCTGGAGGCGCAAGGCTCGGCACCGAGTGCGATGGTCGTACAAGGCGCTCCTAATCGCTGCGGCGGGGATTACGGCTGTTGCCGCCATTGCTGGCTCACTCTTGTGGATTTCGAATCAGTTTGACGATCGATTTCGCTGGCGCACACCCGAATACGCGAAGCTCCGTCACTTGAAAGCGGGGTTCGATACGGGCATGTTCCGTCAAGCCTTGGGCCCGCCCGCATTCGTGCGACGGGACCGTGGACTCGTAGAGCGCACCTACCGCGGTCGGGAGTACTGGGTGCAAACGATCGAACGACCGTCGGGCGAAGTTCTCGAGTACGCGGTTACGTCCTGCTCTGAGGCCTTCAGACCAACTTTTCCATTGGGCCCGGCCGGGTCGATCAAACTGCGTCGCACTTCGATGCGGGGAGCTATCCGATCAAATTACCCCGATTTCACCGAGGCCGTGTCACTCGACTATTTTCTACCGGGGGCGACTGCCAATACCAAGCTGATCGAATGGATCTATGGCGCGAATCCGGGAAACTACAAGTCGTTCGCCTGGGGCGTGAATGACGCGTGCGCAGATTTCTATAGGACTTACGCACCCCTGTTCTCCGAAGACTCGCCGTTTCAAGGTAAGTACGGACGCGAATACACCGGTTCGTTGAAAGACGCCTCTTCAGGCGCGAAACGATTGCGTTCGCAGACGCGTGCCAACACGTATGCCGAAACTGCGCCGTTCATTGAGTTTTCGTATTTGCTGGAGCGCAACTTTCAGATCGGCGCTGATCGGATCCTGACCAGGACTGCCGACTAACTGATGCTTTTGCCCCGATAGCCGGGACCGAACGCGTTTGAGATGAAGTTCCTAGGTGAGTTCATCGAACAGTCGTCCGAGAAGTTCGTGAACCGCGATGTCTAGCCCGGGAGAGCTGGGGTTCGAAATGTGTCGCGACTGCTGTCTCCTATGTATGTCCTGACACGTTTCGGTAGTTCGTCACAGCTAACTCGGGCTTCGGCTCGGTTACGATCGCAGCATGAACACTTTGCTTGGATTGATCGCGCCGGTGGCCGACAACGACTGGGGCATGCACGGCGACTTCGGCGACGGCTGGGGGATTGTGATGACGATCGTCATGGTCCTGTTTTGGGCGACGATTCTCGTCCTGGCGATCTGGTTCGCCCGGTCGGCCGTGGGTTCGCGCACCCCCGACCAAAGGGCGCCGCTGGAGGTTCTCCAGCACCGGCTGGCGCGCGGCGAGATTTCCGCCGAGGATTACGAACGTCTCCGCGAGAAACTCTCGCCACCGGGCTGAGCGCGTTTCGGTAGCGCCGGCGGGCGCCGGGAGCGTGTGGGCACACTCGACCGAGTCGCGCACCGGCCCGGGCGGATAGTCTCGCGGTGAATGAGCGCGATCGTCACCGACAACACCGACGCCCGGCGCTACGAGATTTTCCTTGACGATGAGTTCGCCGGGTTCGCCGAGTACCGGCGCCAGCCGGGCATCATCGCGTTCGTCGACACCCAGATTGACCCGGCCTTCGAGGGCCGAGAACTCGGCGGAGAACTCGTCTCGCGAGTGCTCGATGAAATCGCCGAGCACGGCCTCGACGTGCTGCCATTTTGCCCAATCGTCAACGAGTACGTTGATGATCACCCCCACTATCTGCGGCTCGTGCCGCCCGATATGCGCGACAAGTTCGGTCTCACCGTCGACTGACAGACCGCCCGAACCCGCCCGGATACCCGGCGGTGGGGCCGGCGGCGGCGCGCCGTGAACGCCGAAAAGACCGTGACCTGCCGCCGGTCAGCTACCGAACTGGCGCAACCACTTGCGTTCGAACAGCACCTTGCCGAGATGGCCGGCGCGTGACGGCGGAAACATCCGGACCGCCGGGTCCGGCTCGGCGTAGAAGTTTCCGCGCGCGACGCCGGCCTTGCCGCCGCCGATTTCGAGAAAACACGACCCATGCCCGCGAAACGTCGCTCCGCCGGGACGGCCGGTCGCGAGCGCGATCAGGTTGTCGGCCACGACGTGCGCCTGCGCATGAGCGAAGACACCGGCCTTGGGCAGCGGCTTGCCGTTTGACAGCTGGATCGCGGTGGTGTCGCCGATCGCGTGAACATGCTCGGCGGCCGACAGTGTCCGCGCATCGACCGGGATCCAGCCGGCCGGACCGGCGAGCACCGACTCGCGCACGAACCGCGGTGCCTTGTGCGTCGGAATCGCGACCAGCATGTCGAACCGTTCCTCGCCGTCTTCGAAGCTGATGGTCTGGCCGGCCGTGTCGACGCCGGCGACGACGCGACCGGCGTGAAAATCGATCCCGCGCCGCGCGAGCATCGCCGCGACCATGCCGCCGACCTTCGGCCCGGCTACGGGCAGCGGTTGCGGCTCGACCGTGTGCACACCGATCTGTGCGCGCACTTTCCTGTCGCGCAGAAACCGCTCGATCAGGAACGCGGCCTCGTACGGCGCGGCCGGGCATTTGTAGGGCATCGACGGTACGACGAGGGAGATCCGGCCGCCGTCGAACGACCGGAGAGCGGACGCCAGAGCCAGCGCGTCCTCTTTTGCGTAGAACGACAGTGCCTGATCGAGCCCGTCGATCTCGCCGGGTGCGAGTTCGGCCCCCGGGGCGAGGACTAACTCGTCGAACTCGACATCGCCCTGGTCGGTCGCGACGACGCGCGCGTCAGTGTCAAACGCGGTGACCTCGGCGCGCAGGTATCGAACGCCCCAGTCCTCGATCCGGCCGATCGGGCGCGAAACTTGCGAGGCGTCCCTGGCACCGTTGAGCAACCAGAGAAACGACGGCGCGAAGTGATGCTCCGGCGAGCGGTCGATCACCGTGACTTCGATCGAGCCGCGATGCGCCGCCAGCCGGCGCGCGCAGGCGATACCGCCGACGCCGGCTCCAACAATCACCGTCTTCATCATGCCCCGGCCCCCTGCGCCGCCAAATCCTCGCCGTGCTCGATCGCGCGTCCGCCGGCCGACCATTCCGCGAAGCCGATGTCGAGACGCGCGGTGCTGAGACCGGATTGCTCAAGCACCCGCACGGCCTTCGGCGCCAGGACGCAGAAGGTGTCCCGGCAGTAGGCGACGACGTGGACGCCGCGCCGGAGACCGCCGACGTGTTTGTCGAGATCTTCAAGCGGCGCCGATATCGCGCCGGGGATGTGACCGGCCGCGAATTCGTCGTGCGGGCGGACATCTATCAGCACCGCTTCGCCGCGATCCATCATCTCGAGCAGGTCGTCGGTGCCGACAGGCCGCATCTCCTGCTCGTCGTGCAGAAACAGCCGCACGGCCTCCTGAACTTCCAGACTGCGCGCCTGGCCGAGATCGCGCAACGCCATCAATGCCGCGACGACGCTGTCGTCGGCGATCCGGTAGTGGATTCTGGCGCCGTCGCGACGGGTCTCGACCAGTCGCGCCTCACGCAGGATCTTCAAATGCGACGACACGGTTGTGAGCGGAGCCGACAGGCTGAGCCGAAGCTCGTCGACGCTGCGCTCGCGGTGCACGAGTAGGTCGAGCATCCGCACGCGCAGTGGACTGGAAAACGCCTGCGCGATCCGGGCGATCTGTTGATGGATGATGGTCGCGTCCACGGATCGGTCCTGACAAACCTAGAAAACGATGACTTTGTCGGCCCACAGCGTCCACTCGGTCGCGACGTCCAACGTCGACCGCATCGCGCCCTCGGTGAGCGGGAGTTCACGCAGGCCGCGCGCGTCAAGACAGGTGCCGCACACCCCGGTCTCGGCGCCGCGCCGAATCGCGTCGCGCAGCATACGGTCGACGTTGTAGTAGCCGTCCGGAGTGACTTGGCCCGCAACGGCGCACGCGGCCGCGTCGCCGAACAGAAAAATACGCAGCTCGACCGAGTCTTGCTTGACCGCGGAGCGCGCCAGCCGCAGCGCGTTGTATGAGCGTTCGGTCCCGTACGGCCCATCGTTGAGGATGAAGAGGAGTTTTTGGCTCACTCCCGGCATTATACGTTATTCCGCGAATTATCGGAATGATGCCTGCCCGGCGATCGGGGCGATGTTCGACATCCGGCCACCTGCCGGTAATAGTGCGTATTGCGCATCGGCGTGGATGGGTAGAAGCTGAGAGAACCGACCACCGACCGCCCATGGAGAGGGCGCCCGGCAACGCGGAAGCCGCGACGCCGGACTCGAGTCCCAAGGATGCGACAAGTCAGAACCGACACAACGCTCGCCAAGCTGCGCTCGGTGGCGCGCCGCGACGACGCCGTCCCGGCGCCGGCGGCCGGAGCTTCGCGTGTGACATCGTCGCGGCGATCACCGCCCCGGTGGGTGGATGCCGCGATGCTCTGGAGCGCGCTGCTGGCGGTCGGCGCCGGAGTCGTGACGATGATGGTCGCGCCGATTGCCGTGCCGGCACTGACGATCGTCCTGTTCTTGCCGGTCTTGGCGGCGGCGTTTTTCTTCCGGACACGCGATTTCGTGATCGTGGGCGCCGCGGCGACGATCGCGGCGATTGCGCCCTTGATCCACGACTTCGGCGCCGCTAGCGCCGACGGCACGATCCCGCGCCTCGCCGTCTGGGCGCCGCTGATCTGGCTGATCGGCGGCGCGGTCCATCTCCAGCGTCGCGAACGCGACCGGGCGATCTCAGACGCCGCGCACCAGGCCTTCACCGATCCACTGACCGGGATCGGCAATCTGCGAGCGTTACGTGATCACGCCGAGCGGGCATTCGCGGGCGATGCCGGAAAACATCACGTGACCGCGCTGGTGTTACTCGACCTCGACAACTTCAAAGAAGCGAACTCGCGCTACGGGCAGGCGGGCGGAGATGAGATCCTTCGCGCCGTCGGTGCGGCCCTGGTTCGCGCGGCCAGCGCCAACCACCACGTCGCGCGAATCAGCGGAGATCGGTTTGCGGTGCTGATGCACGGTGTCGCGCGATGCGATGTAAAGGACATGGCGATCCGCTACCGCCTGGCCGTCCAGCGCGCAAGGCCCGAACGACGAATGCCGGAGATCACCCTCGACGCGAGCGTCGGCTTCGCCTACGCGCCAGAGCACGGCGGCGATCTCGACGCACTGCTGACCGTCGCCGATCAGGCGTTGGACGCGCGCGGAGACGGACGCGGCGCCGTGAACGTTCACGGCGCCGAGATCGCCGGTTTTCTGCCGGGCGAGTTCGGTGCGCCCGAACCAGTCTGGATCACTGCTCGCGAGCCGGAGCCCGCCGAGACCGGCCGGTCGAACTGGCGCAATCGCCCGTCACACGCGCTGCTCGCCAGCGGCGCATGGCTCCTCGGGACCACCTTGATGCTGCTGAGTCTGGCGCTGCCCGGCGCGGACCGCACCTACATCGTCTACGCGCTGCCGTGGATCGGCGCCGGTATGTTGCCGGTCGTCGCCAACTACTTCTTCGCACCCGACATCGGTGGCGCTCGGCATCTGCTGAGCGACGTGTACGCGCTGATTTGGATCGCGATCACGATCTTCCTGACCGGCGGCGCCGAGAGTCCGGCGTGGCCGCTGGTGATGCTTTTCATTGCCTACGAGGGCTGGTTTCTCACCGGGCGCGAGCTTTCGCTGCGCCTGTTCGGCGCGGTGATCGTGGTCGCTTCGATACCGCTCTACGAGGATTTCTCGGCGGTCGCCGAGCCGGCCGCGGCGGTCGTCGCGTTGATCTGCGGAGCGGGTGTGTCGGCGATACTGACCGTCGCGATGGCTTACAACCGTCGGGATCTCGACCTGGCGCGCGACGTCACCGGCGCACTGGCGACGTTTGACCCGCTGACCGGCATGGCGAACCGCCGCGCGTTCGACGCGCGACTCGCCGCCGACCTCGAACAGGTGCCCTACAACATGCACGACCAGTTGGGCGTGGTCGTACTCGAACTCGACGACTTCGCCGCGGTCAATAAGCTGCACGGCCATCAGGCCGGTGACGCCTTGCTCTGTGAGATCGCCATCGAGCTGGAGAAGACCGTCCGCGAAACCGACCTGATCGCCCGCGTCGGCGGCGACGAGTTCGCCGTCGTGCTCGCCGGCGTCGGCTCCGACGGCGCGCGGATTCTCGCCGAACGGCTCGTCGACGCGGTCGCCGGCTGCGCCGATCGCTCGGAGCTCGAAGCCGTCCGCCGCGTCACCGCCAGCGCCGGCTTCGCCCTCTACCCGGTCAACGGCCACTCGACCGACAAACTGGTCAACGCCGCCTGCCTGGCGCTGATGACCGTCAAGTCCGGTGGCGCGGGTCGATCCCGCGTAAGCCGCCTGATGGTCCAGCTCTGACGGCCGGTCGGGGGGCTCGGCGAAGCCCGACCCCTCTCCGCCAACAACACCTGAGACGCTTCTGGACAGAGGCGCTAGGTAGAGCGACGCCCGCTCACGACTGACTCGTGACCGTGCCCTCGAGGTGGAGGGTGGATGCGCCGGTGTCACGGACGGCGAAGTTGATGCCGGTGCCGGCTTCGCCGGCGGCGAAGACGACCGTCGACGGGAGCGAGATCGGGCGACGGAAGCGGACGACGACCGCGAACGCGTCGGGCAGGCGGTTGTCGAGCGCGGCCAGGCACGCCGCCTTGGTCCACATTCCGTGCGCAATCGCCCGCGGGAAGCCGAAGGCCTTGGCGGTCAAGTCGTGCATGTGGATCGGGTTGCGGTCGCCCGAGACGCGCGCATAGCGGCGGCCGAGATCGCCGGCCAGCTCCCACTGGGCGACCCGCGGCAGCGTGGCCGGATCGAACTCGCGCACGGCCTCCGGCAGTGCGCCGTCGCCGGGTTTTCCGCGACGAAGATACTTGGAGTCGGCGCGTGAGACCAACTCGTCGCCGGCGAGAACCTCGGTGATCACGCTGAACTGCCGGCCCTTGGCGTGCGGCTCGAGCGTTCCGGCGTGGACGCGCAGGGCCAGACGCTCGGAGGCGCGGACCGGCCGCAACTGCCTGATCGTGTTCTCGACGTGGACCAGGCCGATCGCCGGAAACGGGAAGTCCCTCGCCGTCAGCAGCGACATGTGCAGGGGGAAGGCGAGCGCGTTCGGGTAGATCGGCGGCAGCGTGTCACGCACGACGAACCCGGTCACGCGGCAGTAATCGGCGAGTTTGCGAGTATCGATCGCGATGTCCTGGAGCAGCAGCGTGCGGGCGGGGATCTGCCTTGATCGCTTGCCGGCCAGCGGAGTCATCCCCAGCGCGGCCCGCGCGTAGAGCGAGTACGGCGACGGCGGTGCCTTGAGCGTGATCGTGCCCATCGGCTACGCCCCCAGAAGGCTCTGGCCGCAGACGCGGACGACGTTGCCGGTCACGCCGGCGCTGCCGGGGCCGGCGAACCAGGCGATCGTCTCGGCGACGTCGACCGGCAGACCGCCCTGGAGCATGCTGTTCATGCGGCGGCCGGCCTCCCGCGTGACCAGCGGCATCGCCGCCGTCATCCTCGTCTCGATGAAGCCGGGCGCGACCGCGTTGATCGTCGAGCCGTGCTTCGCCAGTTCCGGCGCCATCGACTCGACCATGCCGATGATCCCGGCCTTTGACGTCGAGTAGTTGGTCTGCCCGGCGTTGCCGGCGATGCCGCTGATCGAGGACACGCAGACGATGCGCCCGTTGTCGCGCAGCAACCCGCGGCCGAGCAGCTCGTCGTTGATGCGCTCATCCGACGAGAGGTTGATCTCCATCAGCACGGTCCACATGTCCTCGTCCATGCGGCCGAGCGTCTTGTCCTTGGTCACACCGGCGTTGTGGACGACGATGTCGACGCCGCCGTGGTGCTGCTTGAGATGATCGGCGATGTTCTTCGGCGCGTCGTCGGCGGTGATGTCGCCGGCAAACGAGGATCCGCCGAGTTCGGCCATCAGCTCGGCGAGGTCGTCGGCCAGCGGCGGCACGTCGAGTCCGACGACGTGGGCGCCGTCGCGCGCCAGCGTGCGGGCGATCGAGGCGCCGATCCCGCGCGACGCGCCGGTCACCAGCGCAACCTTGCCGGCCAGCGGCATGCCCCAGTCGATCGTGCCGGGCTCGGCGACGGCGGCGCCGATTCTGACCACCTGGCCGGAAACATAAGCCGACCTCGGCGAGAGCAGAAAGCGCAAGGTCGAGGCGACCTGGTCCTCGGCGCCCGGCGCCACGTACACGGTCTGGGCGGTGGCGCCCCGGCGAACCTCTTTGCCGACTGCACGCACGAATCCCTCTAGCGCGCGCTGGGCGGTGGCCTCGCGCGGGCCGCCGGTCAGCTCGGGGTGGGTGCCCAGGACGACGATTCGGCCGCTGTCGGCGACACGGCGGATCGTCGGGTGGAAGAACCGCCAGAGCTCGCGCAGTTGCGTGGAGTCTTTGATCCCACTGGCGTCGAAGATCAGTGCCTTGCGGCGATCGGCCGCGCCGGAGCCGGGGCCGGGGCCGGTCGCCGGGTCGGCCGTCTCGGTGTCGACACCGGCGTCGCCGAGCGCCGCGAGAACCGCCT
>JBASWU010000104.1:0-25429 GCA_049276635.1 Solirubrobacterales bacterium
GTAGCGGACAAGCCGGCCGCGAAGCCCGCCGCCGCGAAGCCCGCGGCAAAGAAACCCGTGGCAAAGAAACCCGCCGCGAAGAAACCTGCCGCGAAGAAGCCCGCCGCGAAGAAGCCGGCGGCCGACAAGTCGTCCGCAAAGGACAAGGAGTAACCAGATGGCACACAAAAAAGGTCTTGGATCGAGCAAAAACGGCCGTGATTCAAACGCCAAGCGCCTCGGCGTGAAGGTGTTCGCCGGCCAAAGCGTCACCGGCGGCGAGATCATCGTCCGCCAGCGTGGAACCGTCTTCAAGCCCGGCGAGGGCACCGGCATCGGCCGCGATCACACGATTTTCGCCGCCCGCCCCGGAGTCGTCGACTTCCAGACCGGCCGCCGTGGCCGCGTGATCAGCGTCAGCGAGTCCGAGTAGAACCCGTCTTAGCCGGCCGGCGAGCGGCACAACGGCCGGCGGCCCAAGGGCAGTCCAGCGCGCCCGCGTCACGGCCGGCGACGGAGGCGGCCGGGGAATCCGAGGCGCTCGCCCGCGGCGCGTTGATCCGGAAGCTATGACCGTGCGTCCGGCGGCGAGTGCGCATGCGGGCCGGCGCATCTAGCATCCAGAAGTGTTCTTCGATCACGTAAAGATTCAGGTCGCCGCCGGGCGCGGGGGCGACGGCTGCGTGTCGTTCAGACGCGAGGCGCACGTTCCCAAGGGTGGTCCCGACGGCGGCGACGGCGGGTTCGGCGGCAACGTCGTGATCGTCGCCGACGGTTCGATGCGCGACCTTGCGCGCTATCGCGGGCGCTCCGAGTTTCGCGCCGCCGACGGCAACCACGGCGAAGGCAACCGCCGGCACGGCGCCTCGGGCGCCGACCGTGAGCTGCCCGTCCCGACGGGAACGAAGGTCGAGACCACCGACGGCTCGCTGGTGGCCGAGCTCAACGAGCCGGGCGACCGCGTGATCGTCGCTCGCGGCGGTACCGGCGGGCGTGGTAACAAGCAGTTCGCGACCTCGACGCAGCAGGCCCCGCGTTTTGCCGAGGGCGGGCTACCGGGCGATCAGGTCGAGCTTGATCTGCGCCTGCGCCTGCTCGCAGACGCCGGGCTGGTCGGTCTGCCCAACGCCGGCAAGTCGTCGCTGCTGGACCGTATGACCGCCGCAGCGCCGAAGATCGCCGGCTACCCGTTTACGACGATCGAGCCGGTCCTCGGCACGCTCGACGCCGACGATCGTCAGCTCGTGCTCGTGGACATCCCGGGCTTGATCGAGGGGGCGCACGCGGGCGCCGGTCTCGGGCACGAGTTTCTCGCACACGTCGAGCGCTGCCGGATCCTGATCCACGTGCTCGATCTTGCGCCGCTCGACGGCTCGGACCCGATCGAGAACTTCGCGACGGTCGAGCGCGAACTTGCCGAACACGACGCCCGGCTGACCGGACTACCGCGCATCGTCGCGCTGTCGAAGGCCGACCTCGTCCCACAGCGGCTCGCCGATGAGGCACTGGCCCAGTGGCGGCGGCGAATCGGCGACAACGCGCTCGGCGTGGTCGTCACATCGGCGGCCACCCGTCAGGGACTCGACGAACTGCGCGACATGATCTTCAAGCACACCCCCGACTCCGCCGACCGTCTGGCCGCGACCAGTCCCGGTGAACGGCGCCCGGCCGACGAGATTCAGGCCGAACACGTCGTCTACCGGCCAGCGGACAAACACGGTTTCAGCGTCGAGCGGATCGAACCGGGCGTGTTCGGGGTCAAGGGCAAGGGCATCGAGCTGTTGATCGCGCGATTCGATGTGACCAACGACGAGGCGCTTCGCCACGTCGAGGGCCGCCTGCGCACGATCGGCGTGATCCGCGAGCTGGAACGCAAGGGGTTTCACTCCGGCGACGAGATAGAGATCGCCGGCGAGCGCTTCGAGTTGGATGTCTAGGGACCCCTCCAGGTAGCTTTCAACGCACGATGGCAGTTGTGCTCAAAATCGGCTCGAACGTCGCGACCGACGAAAGCGGAGAGTTACGCGAGGACGTGCTCGGCTCGATCACCGCTCAGGCGGCCGGTCTGCACAAGGCCGGCACCGATGTCGTGCTGGTCACAAGTGGGGCGATCTCACGCGGAACGAAGCTGCTCGGCCTGCCCGCGCGGCCGAGCGCGATGGCCGAGCTGCAGGCGTCGAGCGCGGTCGGACAGGGGCAGGTTTACCGCCGCTACGACGAGTTGCTCGCCGCGCACGGCGTCAGGACGGCGCAGATCCTGCTGACTTTCGGCGACATGAGCGCGCGTGCCAACTACGTCAACGCGCGTCGCACGCTGCGCAAACTGCTCGAGTGGCACGTAGTTCCGGTAATCAACGAGAACGACACGACGGCGACCGACGAGATCAGCTTCGGCGACAACGACTTTCTCGCGGCGCAGGTCGCGATCCTGGTCCGGGCCGAGCGGCTGGTGCTGGCCACCGACATCGACTCGCTCTATACGGCCGATCCGCACAAAAACCCGGCGGCCAAACCGATCAGTCGCGTCGATGATTTCGCCCAGCTTGACCGGCTTGAGATCGGCGACAGCGCTTCGGGGATCGGTTCCGGCGGAATGCGCTCGAAGGTCGCCGCCGCCGAGATCGCCACCGCGGGCGGCATTCCGGTGGTCGTCTGCAGCGGCAAGAAGGACGGCGCCGTTGGTCGCGCCGCCGCCGGGATCGAGACCGAAGGCACGCACTTCACGCCGCACGAGCGGCCGCACAGCAGCTTCAAGCTGTGGCTGCGCTACGCCAAAGAGACGCGCGGCACGATCACGATCGACCAGGGCGCGGTCCGCGCGCTGCGCGAGCAGGGCACGAGCCTCCTGCCGGTCGGCATCGTCGGCGTGAGCGGCGAGTTTTTTGCCGGCGACGCGGTCGAGATAGCTTCGACGGCCAACGGGGCCGAGCCGGTCGGCAAGGGGATCGTCAACTACAGCGCCGAGGAACTAACGCGCATCAAGGGCATGAAGTCCCAACAAGTCCAGGAACTGATGCCGCGTGCGACCGACGAGGCGGTCCATCGCGACAACCTCGTACTGACGCGATTCCGGTGACGGCGGACTCCGCGCACGAGATCCGTGAGTTCGGCGTCGGCGACGACGACGTCGAATTGGCCTATCCGATCATGCGCGAACTGCGTGATCATCTGGACCTCGAAACGTTCAGCGGCAGGTACCGCGCGATGTACTGGGACGACGGCTTTCGTATCGTCGGACTGTTTGCCGGCGACGAGTGCCGAGCGGTCGCCGGCTATCGCTGGGTGATGAACTTCGCGATCGGCGACTCACTGTACGTGGATGATCTGGTGACGGCGCCTCGGTGGCGTTCGGCGGGCTACGGCGCGGCGCTGCTCACCCACCTGACCGAACTCGCCCGTGCGCGCGGGGTCGGCGCGGTTCACCTCGATTCGGGGATTCAGCGGTCCGAGGCTCATCGCTTCTACGAACGCGAGGGCTTCTCGTTCGTCAGCAAACACTTTCTGCGACGCCCGTAGCGAGTCTGCCGCGATACGCCGGGAACCGGTTCGCGGCCGTGGCCCGACCGTCGTAACGACTCGTCGGCCACGCCGGGGCCGCGCATTCAAGGTCTGGCGGCCGCTTCCGAAACCAATAGGGGCGGCCGCGTGTTGTGTTCGTAGGAGCAGTGCCTCCCCGCAGGTCCATGCAGACTCCCCGCATAACATTCTCGGTCTCGCGCGCCCGCGCTTCGGCGGTGCTGCTCGTGTCGCTGCTCGTGTTGATCCTCGCCGGATCCATGGACGCCCCCACAGTCGCCGTCGCCGCGGCGGGTGCCGGCGACGCCACGACTTCGAGTTCCGGTGACGCCGCGAGCTCCGAGCGAGCCTCGCGAGCGGTCGCCGAAGAGGCCTGCGCTTCGCCGGCCGGCAATCGCAGCGAGCCCTGGATTCCGCAGGCCGACGTCTGGCGCAGCAGCGCGCCGTACCGCTTTCCGTTCTACGGCGCAACCCCGAAGGGCCGCGGCACGGTGCTATGGAAGAAGATCAAGTACAACGCCGTACGCCGCACCCACTACCCGGCGCCGAACCTGCCGTCGTGCCGGATCGCGATGCGCGGGACCGAGGACCGCACCAGCCGCAAGGTCGGCCGCTACGCCGAAAAGCTCAACCCGATCGACGGACAGCTTACCTTCTATCTCAAGGACAGCTTCGATCGCGTCGTCGCCACGATCAAATGGGAGTCGAAGTCGATCACGCCGCGGCACAAGGAACGCTTCGGCTGGCACGTCGACGGCAAATGGGCCGGTCACGGCGCGCGGCGCGCCTGGGAGATCCAGGGCGAGGCCTGCAAGCTCCGGATCCAGACCGACACGGTGCTCGTCGGCGATCCTCCGGCGCCGGTGACCGTCCGCCGCTGGGTACGCGATCGCGGCTACGCGATGGTCGCCTTCAACCCGGCGCTTGGATCGCCCGGCGGAAAGTCGCGGCCGGGCCGAACCACCAACCTACGCGTTCGCGCCTTTGTCGACAAACGCGCGATCCCCGGCTGGGCGCGCACGAGCGTGTCGGCTACGGACTTCGGCTGCGGCGAAGCGCCGGCCACGCCGATGCTGCCGGCCCAGACCCTCGCGTTTCCGGATTTCAAGAGTGGCTACGGGCCGCAGCGATCGCACATGATCGGCCAGTACTTCGGCGAGTCGCCGTCGCCGTCGGAACTGCTGCCCGGCGAGAACAGGATTCACAACAACATGCCATACAGCGCCTACAACCCCAAGCGGCAGTTCAACAACTCGATGTACGCCATGCACAACACAACCGGGATCGCCGGCGGCGGGATGGTCCGCGGGATCGTGCGCGCGGCGATCGACCAGTTCGTGCTGTACGACGAGATGACCTACTGCGACCCCAACGTCACGCTACGCAACATGCTGCTCAAGCGCAACGGGCGGCGGGTATCGAAATGGACGTATTTCGAGCTTGCCAACTTCAGCGCGGCGAACGCGCCGACCGTCCGCTGGGTGTACGGCGAACTGCGGCCGGAGCTTTCGACCTTGACGCCTGAGGGCGCCGAGGCCACGGTTCATCCGGCCAGCCAGAAACTGTACGCGTGGGTCCCGTTGCCCTGCGACCGCTAACCGGCCGTCGTTCCCGGCGAGATCGTTCGGCTCGTCGACCTCCGGTGGCCGGCACCGCGTCTCGATACCGTTACGCCCAGAGGCAATCGAGCATGGCGACGACTCTAAAGACCGTAACCGACATCTGCGCCGAGGCGAAGGCCGCTTCGCGCGCGCTCGCGTTGCTGGATTCCGCGACCAAGGACGCCGCGCTCAACGCGATCGCCGACGCGCTCGACGCCGGCGCCGAACAGGTCATCGCCGCCAACGAGCGCGATCTGGCGGCCGCCCGCCAATCCGATCTCGAACCGGCCTTGATCGACCGCCTCACGCTCGACGCCGGCCGGCTCGGCGCGATCGCCGGCGACGTCCGCCGGATCGCGGCGCTCGAGGACCCAGTCGGCCGGTTGATCCGCGAGTTCAAGCTCTACAACGGCCTCGACGTACGCAAGATCGCCGTTCCGCTCGGCGTGATCGCGGTTGTTTATGAGGCTCGGCCGAACGTCACGATCGACGCGGCGGCGCTGTGCCTCAAGAGCGGCAACGCGATCGTCCTGCGTGGATCCTCGATCGCCGCCCATTCCAACGCGGTGCTCGCGCAGGTCGCGCGCGACGCGGTCGCATCGGCCGGCGTGCCCGAGGCCGCGATCTCGATCGTCAACGGCGGCGACCGCGACGAACTGAGAGAACTCGGCGGCCAAGAGGGCGTGGTCGATCTGATCATCCCGCGCGGCGGTGAGGGCCTGAAGGCCGCGCTCAAAGCCGTGGCCACCGTACCGGTGATCTACGCCGCGGCCGGCAACTGCCACGTCTACGTCGACGCGAGCGCGGATCTCGACGCCGCCGAGCGGATCATCCTCAACGCAAAGATTCAGCGCCCCGGCGTCTGCAACGCCGCCGAAACGCTGCTCGTCCACAGAGACATCGCCGCCGAGTTTCTGCCGCGCGCCCTCAAGGCGCTCGCCGGCGGCGGGGTGGAGCTGCACGCCGACGCCCAGGCCCGCGCCCTGGCCGGCGCCGAGGCCGGCGAGATCGCCGCCGCGACCGAGGCCGACTGGTCGACCGAGTACCTCGATCTCGTGCTCGCCGTCAAGGTCGTCGAGTCGACCGGCGAGGCGATCGAGCACATCAACACATACGGCACCGGCCACTCCGAGGCGATCGTCACCGACTCCAACCAGTCGGCGCACAAATTCACGTCGCAGGTCGACGCCGCCTGCGTCTACGTCAACGCGTCAACCCGTTTCACCGACGGCGGCGAGTTCGGCTTCGGCGCCGAGATCGGCAATTCCACCCAGAAGCTTCACGCCCGCGGCCCGATCGCGCTGCGCGAGCTGTGTGCATACAAGTACGTCGTCGAAGGCGATGGCCAGGTCCGTGACTAGGCCGCGCCGCGCGTCTATCGCTCGCCTATGCGCGTAGGGCTGCTCGGCGGAACCTTCGATCCGCCGCACCACGGTCACGTGATCTGCGCCCAGGAGGCGCGTATCCAGCTTGGTCTCGACGAGGTCCGATTGATGCCGGTCGGGCGGCCGCCGCATCGCGCGATCGAAGTTCGCGACGACGCCGGCGCCCAG
This sequence comes from Solirubrobacterales bacterium, assembly GCA_049276635.1. Taxonomy (GTDB): domain Bacteria; phylum Actinomycetota; class Thermoleophilia; order Solirubrobacterales; family JACPNS01; genus JACPNS01. The sequence continues at coordinate 6,650 of JBASWU010000104.1, forward strand.
ACGCGCGTGAGCATGTGCCGCCTTGCGGTGATCGGCCAGCCCGGGCTCGCCGTCGAAACCGCCGAGATCAACCGCGAGGGCCCGTCGTTCACGGTCGATACCCTGGAACAGTTGGCTGCCGATTCCCCCGAGCACGCACTTACCTTGATTGTCGGCGCCGACCAGGCGCTGGCGTTCGGCGACTGGCGTTCGCCTAAGCGGATCGGGCAGCTGGCCGAGATCGCCGTCGCCGCGCGCGGTGGCGAGGACTATGCGGCGGCGCTCGATGCGGTGTGTCGCGCGACCGGCGGGAGCCAGCCGATCGGGTTCGAGATGCCGCGCGTGGACATATCGTCCTCGATGGTCCGCGAACGTGTTCACCGTCAACAGACCGTGGCACACCTGGTGCCGGCCGGAATCGCCGAGCTGATCCAAGAGCAGGGCCTTTTTCAATGACACTCACCCAGACATCTCAAACGGCGGTAGACGGCGAGCGCCTCGCGCGCACGGTCGCCGACTTGATGGACGACAAGAAAGGCGTCGAAATAGTCGCTCTGGACGTTCGCGGCCTGGCCAACTTCACCGACTACTTCATCTTCTGCTCGGGCCGCACCGACCGTCAGGTCAAGGCGATCCACGACGCAATTCGCGAGGGCATGAAGGACAAGTTCGAGATGCTGCCGATCCGCACCGAAGGCGAAGGCGAGCGCCGCTGGATCCTGCTCGACTACGGCGACTGCATCGCCCACGTGATGATCCCCGAGGCCCGCGAGTACTACCGGATCGAGCAGCTCTGGGGTGACGCGCCGCAGCTGGCGCTCGATACGTCGCCGCCGGACTCGGCCGCGTAGCGCCTGCCCTCCGCGCGTCGCGCGATGATCTGCTGATGGCCGATCGAGATGAGCGCTTCGTGCGCGTCACGCGCAGCGTCCGGATACCGCTGACCGAGGTCGAGCTGAAGGTCTCGCGGTCGTCCGGGCCCGGCGGGCAGCACGCCAACAAGACCGAGTCGCGCGTCGAGGCGAGTTTCGACGTCGGGGCTTCCGGCGCGCTGGGGCCTAACCAGAAGCGACGGGTGATCGAGAAGCTCGGTCCGGTGGTGCGCGCCGTCAGCCAGGACGAGCGCTCACAGCTGCGCAACCGCGAGCTGGCCCTAGCCCGCCTCGCCGACAAGATCGCGGCGGCCTTGCGGGTGGAGAAACGGCGGGTGGCGACCAAGCCGACGCGCTCGGCGCGCGAGAAGCGCCTGACGACCAAGCGCCTCCGCTCCGACGTCAAGTCCACCCGCCGCCGGCCATCGACCGACGACTGATGCCCCGCTAAGATCCTCCTTTCACGGGGCTATAGCTCAGTTGGGAGAGCGCCTGCATGGCATGCAGGAGGTCGCCGGTTCGAGCCCGGCTAGCTCCATCAGGTCCTGACCGGCACGATCTCGCCGATGCTCGCGCTCGGCGGATCGGTCACGACCAGAGGGTCGCTCCCTCACCGCCGTCGCGCTGCGCGTCGACGATCTCGCACCGTTCAGGACCTGATGGTGTGAACACGCGCCGTCTAAGCCCATCAGGTCCTGACCGGCACGATCTCGCCGATGCTCGCGCTCGGTGGATCGGTCACGACCAGAGGGTCGCTCCCTCACCGCCGGCGCGCTGCGCGTCGACGATCTCGCACCGTTCAGGACCTGATGGTTTGAACATGCGCCGTCTAAGCCCACGCCCCGCTTTACGGAAACTCAGCCGTGAAGCGAGCCGGAGACGACCCAGGCGCGCGCCGTCAGTTCGAACTGACCATCGCCGACGTCGATTTCGCCGCGCAGAGCGTCATACAGCTCGGCGCGCTTGTTCTCGCCGAGCGATCTGCAAAACGCGCCCGATGGACCGACGCCCTCCGGGAACGGAGACCAAAGGTCGTCGAAGTCGTTGTAGGTTGCCCTCACCGTCAACGCGCCTGCGCGTATGTCGCGCAGTCCCGCAGCTCGCCACAGCCGCGCCAGAGCGCCCTCTTCGCACAGGCGCATCCCGGCGCTTTCGTCTACCGCCGCCGCTCGCTCGGGATCGATGTCCCGGGCCGCGCGCCAGAACGCGCGCAGGAGCGTCATCTCGCCGGCGTCGTCCCAGACGCACGAGCTGACCACGCCGCCGGGGCGAGTCACGCGGCACATCTCACGAACCCCGGTCTCGGCGTCGGTCATGAAGTTCACAACGAGCTGCGAGAGGGTGGCGTCAAACGTGTTGCCATCGAACGGAAGCGCTTCGGCGGACGCCGCGGCCACTTCGACGGCCGGGTGCCGCTTCCGGCAGGCGTCGACGAACGACTCCGAGGGGTCGACAGCACTGACGTTCCGGGCGCCGAGATAGTTTGCGAGCTCACCCGTCAGCGCTCCGGGGCCGCAGCCGACATCGAGAACTCGCATCCCGGGCTGAACGCCGGCGAAGTCGATCAAAGAGCGTCCGAGCTGCGGGCCGTATCGTCCCATCAGCTTGTCGTAAGCGCCGGCCGATACGCGAAAAACCTCGGGCCCTGACATCGCGGCGGGAAGTCTACCGGCGCCCTCGGGATGTCACAGGGAGGCCACCGGCCGACGGACGGTTCGATGCAAGCGGCCGATCGCCGTTCGAGGCGCCGGCGTCGCTGTGTTCCCGTCGAGCCAGGAAAATGGCTCGCCTCACATTGGATTTGACATTTGCCGGAAGGGTTCGCAGGTTGTCCCGACCGGCCCGTAAACTGCCGCAGCACACCGCCACAACTCGAAATCGGGGCAACTAGATGATTGAGGCAACAGCCGACGGGCAGGTTGAATTTCCGGAGATCACCCTTCACGTGCTCGAGGGTTCACACCCCGCGCTCGCCGTGGAAGCCGCGCTCGGCTCGCGCGGAATCGCGTACGAGCGCGTCGTGCTGCGGATCGGCCCCACCTATCCACAGGATGTGGAGGCGATCTATGGCGAGGGCAAGCAAACGGTGCCAGGCATGCTGTTGGGCGACGAGCCGGTGCACGGTTCGATGGCGATATTCGAGCGGCTCGACACTCTGTTAGCCAGCGATCTTGCGTTTTTCCCAGAACCACACGCAGACGAAGTGCGCGAGGCCGCCACTTGGGGCGACGAGGTTTTTCAGCAGGCCGGACGCAGGCTGTTTTGGGGCAGTCTTCAGTTCAAGCCACACGCAACCGCACAGGCAATCGGCGGTGAGCCGCTTGACCCGGTGGGAACCGATTTCGCGATCAAGCTGGTGCGCGGCACGTGGAAGCACCACGGCATCGACTGCGTGCTCGTGGCTGAAGCATTGTCTAATCTGCCCGGGTGCCTCGACCGCATCGACGATCTGATCGGCCGCGGAATCCTCGGACAGAACGCGGAGCTACCCAACGCCGCCGACCTTCAGATCGGAGCGACGGTCGCGCTGATGGCGACGATCGGCGACCTGCGCCCGCTTTTCGAGGACCGGCCGTGCGCGAAACTCGCGAACCTGACACAGCCGCGCCCCGGGCTGATACCGGCCGGCGCCTTTCCAGAACATTGGATGCCGACGGCCGCCAGCTGAGCGAACGCAGTTGCGCTCGACCGCGTGCAAATTCGCGCGCTCAACTTCAAACGCGGCGTGCCTTCTTCAGCCGAGCCAGTCGCGATTGCTGGCCTAGCTAGCTTCGCTCGTTCGCGATGTGGCCAGTCCGAGCTGCGGTCGGCCGAACTTGCGGCGGTGCCGGGGCGACGTGCCGAAGAGAGTTTGGGCGACGCTACTTGCGACGCTGCACTTTGGCGATTTCGGATGGTCGTATTGAGCGGATCTGGTACCCCGTTTTCCGCCTGGACAAGACACGACTGAAATACTTGCATGGCTGCTCGACAGGCCGACGTGAGTACCGCCGAAGACCGCGCGAGCGACGCGTGGGAATTTCCGGCCTTGCGTGGGCGGATTGTCGAACGCAAGCCATTGGACGAAAGACATCGCGAGCAGCTCTTCGTGGCTGCGCCGCCGGCCGAGATTTGGGAATGGTGGTGCTTCTACCCCGTGTCACAACGCCGCCGCCCTTCTCGCTGGCGCTACACCTCCACGGTGCCGGCAATCGCCGCGGCGGCGGCGTCGAGACGATCGTCGCCCCAGAACAGCTCGCCTTTCCACTCGACCGTCGGAACGCCGTGTACTCCGCGGTCGCGAGCCGCATCCGTGACATCGCGGAGGCGCTGCTTGATTTCGGCGCGCGCGACGCCAGCACGAATAGCGTCGGCGTCGACCCCGGCCTCATCCGCCGCGCGCAGCACGATCTCGATGTCGGTCAAGTCTTCGCCCAGCCCGAGGCATTGATCGAAGGCTGCAAGCGAGAACTCACGCAGCTTGCCGAGCTCCTCGGCAACCAGCGCGGCGCGCAGCGCCACGATCGAGTAAGTCTCCTTCGGCCATCCGGGCGGCCACTTGGTCGGCAATCCGATAGCCGCGGCACGCGTCTCGCACTCACGCATACGAACGTCGCGTGCCGGCGTCTCGTCGAATGACCACGGGACTTTGCCGATGTCCATGATCAGCGCGCCAAATGCGATCGGCTGCCAGCGAGGGCGAATCGGAAGTATCTCGTCGACGCGATGCGCGGCAATATAAGAATACGGCGAGCTGAAGTCGTAGTAGAAGATCGGCTCCTCAGGCATGTTCTGCGCGTCTCCATTGGGATGGTTCAGTAGAGCTTATTCTTCGGTGGCTCAAACGCGATCGGCGACACCTTTCTAGTCGGCGGTTGACTCGCCACGCGGCCATTCTGCCAATCGAGTCGCCGCCGGGGCGCCGGCAAGCCCGGCTCACGGCCGGTAGCGCGGTTTCCAATTGGTCCCGTCGGGTGACTGTTTGACGACGCCGTCATGCAAGGCGACAAACAGGTCGTCACCGCCGGAGTCAAACGCCGCCGGCCGGCCGGCGGCGGTTCCGCGGTCGGTCCACTTGGCACCGGGTCGCGCCGCGCGGGTCACCGACCCGTGTTCGTCGATGCGGAAGATGGCCCTCTGATTCCAGACCAGCAGTCCCGGTTCGCCCGGGATCGACTTCCAGCTACGTCCTCCGTCGGTCGTCAGGTGAAGTTTCCGCTCGCCCGACGCAAGCGCCTCGACCGGATCATCGGGATTGATCGCGAGCGAGAGAAACGGCTCCGGATAGTCGCGAGCCGCCCAGCTTTCACCGTTGTCGTCGCTCACCAGCAGCTGCTCCGAGCGGGAGCGAAAATCCGACCCAAAACCGTAGACGCGGCGGCCCGACGCCTCGAGGACATGAAAATCGGCCTCGCCGGACAGCGACGTCTGTCGCCAGGTCCTGGCCGCGTCGGAAGATTCGATAAAGCCCAGAAACGGCGGCAGATCCTCGCTGAGGTCCGGGTGGCCGGAGGCGATGAAGTGGTCCGGGCCGACGACATCGAATCCCATCGTGTCCTGCTGCCGATCCGAGACTCTCGTCGCGGTACCGGACCCGTCGGGGAGTCGCCAGACCCCGGTGTGAGTCGCGAGAAACAGCGCGCCGTCGGCCGGATTGACGCCGAGGCCATGGACGTGCACCGGCCCTGGATCGGCGGATGCCGGGTCCTTTGCGCCGTTCGCCGCGGGCGCGTCGTCACCGCACGCGGCCAGCGCGGACACCACGGCCGCGAGCAGCGCCGCCGCCGCGAGCCGAGACGACCAGCTAGGAAACTTCATTGGTTGTCCTTGGGGATCGGAGCTCGCTCAACCTGTGGTCTCATCTCGTGCACGGTCGCGTGCTGCTTCTGGCACGGCCGGATCAAGTCGGCCGCGCGGGCGGAAGCTCGCGCCGGTCGCACGCGATGGTACAGATCCGTGATCTCGACGGGCCGGCGGGCGGCGGTGTCATCCGGGGCGGCCGGCCAGGACCGACCCGCGATTGGGCAAGGGACCGGGTCCCCGGCGTAGGCGCGCGCGGCTTTGTCTCATCTCAGCCGCCGGTCAGGGCCCGGTCTCGACGCTGTCGATCAAGCGGCGCAGCGCCGTCACTTCCGCGGCGAGCGCCTTTCTGCCGGCGCCGGTGGCCGAGATCCAGGTTCTCGGTCGACTGCCCTTGAGATCCTTGGCGATCGTGACCAGGCCAGCCTGCGCAAGCACGTCTAGGTGGCGGGCGAGGTTGCCGTCGGACAGGCCGAGCACGTCGCGCAAGCTCGAGAAATCAGCCCGCTTTGTCTCTTGCAGCACGGCCAGGATGCCGAGTCGCACGCGTTGGTGGACGGTGTCGTCGAGCTGTAGCGTGGGGTGGGGCGAGCCGGGGCCGTCGTCGCTCATGCTTGCCGGGCCGGATCGAGCTTGCGACGACGCAGCGCGACGACGCCGGCGACTATCAGTACGGCTCCTTCTACGAGGGCGGCCAATAGATTGCGTTCGCCTGGATCGATCGCCAGCACGCCGGTGCCGGCGGCCGCCATCGCCAGCGCGGTCACCGCGAGCAGGCTTGAGCGCTCAAGCCACGAGAACCCGGCGAGTCCGGCCGCCACTACGTAGACCGGGCCGACCGCCGAAAGCATCGCTCCGTCGCCCGCGATTCCAAGCGACATCGACCCAATTGCGATCGCGGCGGCGAGGGCGATGTAGACGACCTTGTGGCGGTCCACCAGCCCAAGATCCAGTTCGCGATCGCGGAAAAACAGGAATGACGCGGCCGTACCGGCGGGACCTGCGAGAAACCAGTAAAAGCCGACCGCGTTGTCGTCGCCGAGCTGGGTGAAGGGAGCGCTCGCGGCGACGATCGATCCCCAAAGCAGCAGCGGAAACCAGGTCGCGTCGAGCAGAGCGTGTGTCGATCGCTTGACGCGTTCGATCTCCCGGAGCGTTGCCGCGGCGTCTGTGTCGGTCATCGTCTAGCCCTCCCGATCAATCGGCTGAATTAACTTTGCAATGCAAAGCCAAAATACCACAAATAACTTTGTGATGCAAAGTAACTCACGCGGCGCTGGTCACTTGTGGTGGACGGAGTGACTGGAAGGCCCGGAAGGCCCGGATGGTCCGGTCGGCCCGGGTTCGCGCTCGGCGGGCGTTGTGTTCGTGGCCGCGTTGTTCCCGGTGATCGCCGGCCCGATCACGAAGGTCGAGAGTGAGAAGATCGCTGCAAAGACGGCGAGCGCGGCCAGCGGGCCGCGCCAGGACCGTGTCCGGCGGTGCATCTTCAGAAGCATCGGCGCCAGCATCGCGAAACCGATGACGCCGAAGAGGAGCTTGCCGCCCGCTCCGGCGACCAGCGCCGTGCCCGCCAGCGGTCCGGCGTGATGCAGCACGTGCGGCGCCGCGCCGAGCAGACCGGCCGCGGCCGAGCTCAGCGTCCGCCGGACAACCCCGGCGTCGCCGGTCACCGGCGTCATCGCGTGGCCAGCGCCCGCCGGCCCAGGAGCTTCCACTTCGCCTCAAACGTCGGCTGGTCCCACCGCTCGACCGATCCCTGAAGCGGATTCATCACCCGCAGATCGCCGCTCTCCGAGATACCCGCCAGGACGACCACGTGTTCGCCCCAATTGACGCGGATCCGTTTTCCGCCGGGAGATGACCATTCTCCGTACGGCCCGTCGGAAAGTCCGATCCAGGCCATGACTGGTCCGCCGGCCTTGACACGGGCGTAGAGTTTCGCCGCCTTGACATCGGTGAGATCGTCGAGCCGAACGCCGTAACGCTCGGCGAGGTCCGCGATCGGGCCGGGATAGACGCCGAAGCCTCCGGCGGTCCCGCCGCCGGTCACTCGCCCGACGAACCCCTGGTCCGGGTCGCCCCACACCTTGCCGTCTTGCGTCTCGCTCGGGTCGGCCGGGCCGGAACGGGTGAGTTCGCTTTGCAGTTGCGTCTGCGAGACGGCGGTTCCCAGCGCCGACATCAGCGACGACAGGGCGGCGGTCTCGCAGTTGTTGCGGTATCGCTGTTTGACCACGCGGGCGCCGATCCGCGACGCGAGCGGCGACGCGACGGCCTCGACCTGTCCTCCGGCGAGACCCAGCGCGACCGCGCGCCGGACGGTCGCGGGCCGGTCGACTCTGTAGGTGACCCGCGAACGGCCGGTCTCGACGGCCGCAGTCGCCGGCAGACGACGCGAGACCGCCCTCCGAAAAGCGATCGTGTCGAGGCGGCCATCGACCTCGAAGCGGCGCATGTCGAACGCCGCCAAACGCTTGCCGCGCACCTCGATCCGCACCGCGCCCGCGGTGGACTCCGCGGCCGTTGACCCAAATGCGAGGACGGCGAGAGCCGTCACCGCCGCCGCCATCACCAAGACGCCGGCGACACGGCGCCGGCGCGTCTGACGCCGCCGCTGTCTGATCGCGCTTCGAGTTTTCGTTGACGGCATGCGGTCAACCATCCTACAAGACGTCGGAGCGCTGCTAGCCTAGACCTACATAGTGTAGGAAAGGATCAAGAGGGATGGCGTTGCTGATCAAAGACTGGAACAACCACGTCGCCGATGCCGAGGAAGTGGCTCGCACCGAGGGATTCCGCGTACTGCGCGACCAGATACTCGAACGCGCCGCGCTCGGCGGTGGCGACACCGTGATCGACGTCGGCGCCGGCACCGGTCTGTTGACGCTGCCGGCCGCCGAGGTCGCCGGCAACGTCTGGGCCGTCGACATCGCGCCGGGAATGTGCGATTACCTCCGCGCAAAGACGGCCAGCGCCGGACTCGACAACATCGAACCGGTCGTCGCCTCTGCGGTCAGTCTTCCGTTTGTCGACGCGCTCGCCGATGCGGTGATTTCGAACTACTGCTTTCACCATCTACGCGACTCTTGGAAGGAACGCGCGCTCACGGAGTCGATGCGTGTGCTGCGGCCCGGCGGGCGCCTGGTCTTCGGCGACATGATGTTCAGAGTCGGCCTCGCCGACGAACGCGACCGGCGGGTCGTCGCCCAAAAGGTCTCTGCGATGCTGCGCAAGGGACCCGCCGGAGTCGTGCGCCTGGCCAGGAATGGGGCGCGGATCGCGAGCGGCAGGTGGGAGCACCCGTCGCGCGCCGAATGGTGGTACGAGGCGCTCGGCCGAGCCGGGTTCGAGGAAATCGAGATCACCGTGCTCGACCACGAAGGTGGGATCGCCTCCGCGCGCCGGCCGTGACCGGTACGGTATCGCTCGTGCAAATTCAAGGCGAACTCCAGGAGCAGATCATGACGGTCCTGTGGCGTTCGGGGCCGGGGACCGTCGAGCAGGTGCGCAGCGGATTGCCGTCGCGGTACCGCGGCGCCTACACCACCGTCCAAACGGTGCTCAACCGCTTGGCCGGGCGCGGGCTGCTCGATCGCGAGCGCGTCGGGCAGGCGATGGTTTACACGCCGAGTCTCTCCGAAGCGGAATACGTTTCGCGCGAGGTCAGGCGGACGCTTAATTCCGCCTCCGCCGCCGCTCGCCAGGCGGCGCTGGCCCAGCTCGTCGGCGAGTTCGAACCCGACGCCGACGAACTCACCGCGCTCGCGCGTGAGGCCGAGCAAAGGCGGGGCGGCCGGCGCGCATGACGATCGCGATCGTTGCCGGCCTGTTGTTTCTCGCGATCGTGCCGCATGTGGCGACGCTCGAAAACGCTTCGCCGGCGCCGGCGATCGCGGTGTGGCTCGGCGTGCTGGTGGTCCGCGCGCTCGTCGTAGCGCTTGGGATCTTCTGGCTGATCTCATTCGTGCCGGCCACGCAGGTGTTTACGGAGATCACCCACTGGTGCTGGCACGCCGTGATTCCGTGGTCGGCGACGCATCTCGGTATCGACGGTCACGCGCTCGGCGATTTGGCGACGCTGCTGCCGGTGGCGTTCGCGCTGTTTTCGCTGGCGTCGGTGGTTTACGGCATCGTGCGCGCGGTGCGCGCCGTGCAGCGGTTTGTGCGTCGCACCCGGGTCGGCGCCGGGCCACGCGAGAGCATTCTCGTGCGCGAGGACAGTGTTCTCCTCGCCGTGGTGGGCATCGCGCGGCCGCGGGTGATCGTTTCCAACGGGGCGTTGCGTCGCCTCGACTCCGAGGAGCTTGCCGCCGGCATCGAGCACGAACGCGGTCATATCGGCAGACAGCACCAGCGCATCCTCTTGCTCGCCGAGTTGTGCAGGGGCCTGGCGCGGCTTCTGCCGGGCACCGACCGGGCGATGCGCGAGCTGATCTTCCATGCCGAGCGAGACGCCGATCAGTGGGCGCTTCGGCGCGATCACGACCCGTCCGTCCTGGCAAGCGCCATCTGCAAGGCGGCGCTGTCGCCGGCCACGGCCGTGGCGCCCGCGCTGACGGGCGGCCAGACGACCCGGCGAGTCAGGCTGCTGCTTGACGAGCGCGGCAACGGACGCTCTCGCGACGGCGTCGCCTGCGCGATCGCCACGACACTCACCGTCGTGGCGCTGATGTTCGTCGCGGCCGTTCCCGACACCGTCGCGTCGGCCTCGGTGGGCGCTAGGGCCGCGGGCGCGGCTTACACCTGCTGAGCGGCATAGACTCGCTTGACGCGGCCGTCGGGACGGCTTGGCGACCGCACACTACGACAGCGTGTAGGATTGCAGAGGATGAGAGATCGCCGCAATGTTTACGGCCGGATCGACCCGGTTCCCTTGCTCGCCGCGATCGGGTTCATCATCGCGCTGGTTTCAGTCACGCTCGCAGTCGTGGCGATCGGCAGGTCTGACGGCGACGGCTATGGCTCATTCGGCGGCCCGATGATGGGCGGCATGTCGCCGGGCAACATGGGCCACACGAGACCGCTTTCGACGAAAGGCATCACCGCCGCGAGCGGGTCGCGTGGCGGGGTCCCGCTTGCCGGGGTCAAACGCGACGGCGCGATCGAGTTCGAGCTGACCGCCAAACCGGTCTGGTGGAACATCCTGCGCGATCAGCGCGTGGCGGCGTGGTCCTACAACGGAATCGTTCCCGGACCGGAGATCCGCGTCAGGAACGGCCAGCGGGTGCGCGTCAAGTTCACCAACAATCTGCCGGAGCCGACGACCGTTCACTGGCACGGCGTCGGGGTGCCGAACTCGCAAGACGGGGTCCCGGGCGTCACGCAGGACCCGATCGAGCCGGGTGCGTCGCAGGTATACGAGTTCGTCGCGCGGCCGGCCGGCGAATCCGGCGGCGACGGAACGTTTTTCTATCACTCGCACTTCGAAGAGGATCGTCAGATGGCGGCCGGGCTTTACGGCGCCCTGATCATCGAGCCGCGCCGCGGCGCGCCGGCGCCGGCGCGAGAGCGCACGCTGATCGTCTCCGAGTGGACCGCCGATCCCGCGAGCGGCCGTGTTCGCGGCGGCATGCCGATGGGCGGGATGTTCCCCAACTACTTCTCGATCAACGGCAAGAGCTTTCCCGACACCGAGCAGATCGAGGTCAAGGCCGGCGACCGGTTCTCCCTGCGACTGATCAACGCCGGCCAGTTCGCGCATCCGCTGCATCTGCACGGAACGGCGTTCAGGATCGTCGCTCGCGACGGTCATCCGACCGGTGACCGGTCGCTGCGCGACACGGTCACGCTCGAAAGCGGCGAGCGAGCGGATATTTCGTTCGTGCTTCCGAAGGGCAAATGGCTGTTCCACTGTCACATCGGGCACCACCTGACCAATAACGGCGAAGGCCCCGGCGGATTGATGACGATCGTCAACGCGACGTAGGTTCGCGCGCCGACCCGGTGAGCCGGTTCCCAAAAGGAGAAACCAAGATGACAAGACAAACATTGACGGTCGTGCTCGTGGTCGCTGTCGTCGCGGTGTTCGCCACCGTCGTGATCGCCAGCACGATCGGCGGCGACTCGCCGGCGCCGTCGCACGTGATGCAAGACGGGCAGTCGATGACGGACGAGGACATGGGAGGCGCGAACGGGCCGAGCGATGGCCGGCAAGAGGACGACGGGCGAGGCGGCGGCATGGACGACCGTGGCATGGGCGACGGCGGCATGGACGATGGGCAGATGGGCATGGAGTAGCGGCGCCGCGACCGCGATCCTCGCGTCGTTCGGGAAACACGTGTCGGGTCGGCGCCGCTGTGGCGCACCCGCCCCGGCGGCCCGGCCCGCCACGGCGCGATCTCGTGTAGCGTTGCCCGGATGAACGGCTCAACGCGGCCCGAACCAGGGTCCCCAACGCAGATCGAATCCGGCGACGGGCGCGTCCTGCTGATCACCGGGGCGTCGACCGGCATCGGCGCCGCGACCGCCCGCTCGGCGGTCGCCGGCGGCTGGAAGGTCGTGCTCGCCGCCCGATCGAAGGACAAGCTCGACGAGCTCGTCGGCGAGCTCGGCGCCGGCGACGCGCTGGCGGTCGTGTGCGATGTCACGGATTTCGGCCAGCAGCAGGCGGCCGTCGCCGCCGCGCTGGCGAAGTTCGGCCGGCTCGACGCGGTCTTCGCCAACGCCGGCTTTGGGGCGGCTCGCGGGTTCACCAGGGAGACCGTCGATCACTGGCGGGCGATGGTCCTGACCAACGTGCTCGGCCCGGCGCTGACGATCCGCGCGGCGTTCGACGAGATCGTCTCGCGCAAGGGTCACTTCGTGCTGACCGGGAGTATCGCCGGTACGCGCGCGCTTCCGGGATCGCTCTACTCGTCGACCAAGTTCGCCGTGCACGGGATGGCCGAATCGCTGCGGCTGGAGCTCAACGGAACCGGTGCGCGAACGACCGTGATCGCCCCGGGCATGGTCGACACTCCGTTCTTCGAGAACGGAGCCGGAGAGGGCGCACTCAAGCCTCAGGACATCGCGCATGCCGTGCTCTACGCGCTTTCGCAGCCGCAACACGTTGACGTAAACCTCGTGGTCGTGCGTCCGACTACGCAGGACCTGTAGCAACCGGGCGTGTCAGAGCGATTCGGCACCGCGCTCGTCGCGGGTCTCGGTGATCCCGAACACGGCGGCGACGAAATCGGTCTCGGACTGGCCGTCGAGCGGGGCCAGTCCCATCGCTTCGGCGCAGTGCGAGAGCACCTGCAGCGAAGGCCGGCCGTCGCGTGGACTGGTCGGATCGACCCCGGTCTCGGCGGCGATCTTCACGAGCTGGCTGCGAATCCGGCGCGGACGGAAATAGCGCCAGGCACCGAGCGCGGGAATCGCCAGGAACAGCGCTATCGCCAGTGCCGTGGCGGCCACGCCGAAACCGCGCTCGTTGCCGGCCGACTCCGAAGCGAGCACGATTTCGTAGCCGATCGCCTGAACGATGAAGCCGCTGGCGAGATAGCCGAGCCCGAAGTTCGCGTCGACCTTGTCTTCGGTCAACTGTACGGCGACCGGCGGGTCGAAGTGCGCGTACTCGGTCGCACGCTCGGCGATCGATCGCGGCGTCTTGAAAAGGCTCTTCGCCAGCAGTGACGCGCCGATCAGATCGAGCGCGAGCCCGGCGACAAACAGGTCCTGAACGGTGAACTCCGGCATCCTCGCCGAGAGATTAGGGGCCGGCGCGGCGCCGCTAACCTGCCGTCGGCAATGGCCACCGAGCACGAGATTCAGCACCTGCGTTACGACCCGTCGGCGATCGAGCCCAAGTGGCAGAAGCTTTGGCGCGACGAAAAGACCTGGCACGTCGGCAACAAGGCCGACGAACGGCCGGGTTCATATGTGCTCGAAATGCTGCCGTATCCCAGCGGCGAGCCGCACATGGGGCACCTCAAGGTCTATTCGGTCGGTGACGCGCTGGCGCATTACCGCCGCCGCAACGGCATGCGCGTGCTGCACCCGATGGGCTACGACAGCTTCGGTCTGCCGGCCGAGAACTTCGCGATCAAGACCGGCCGCCACCCGCGCGAGTCGACCGAGGCCGCGATCGCCGAGTTTCGCCGTCAGTTCGAGACCTGGGGGATCTCGATCGACTGGGACCGCGAGTTCGGCACGCACGAACCCTCGTACTACCGCTGGACGCAGTGGATCTTCCTCAAGCTCTACGAGGCCGGTCTCGCTTACCAGAAGGAGGCTGCCGTCAACTGGTGCCCCGACGACCAGACGGTGCTCGCGAACGAACAGGTCGTCGACGGGCACTGCGAGCGCTGCGGCGCGGCCGTCGAGATCAAGCAGCTCAAGCAGTGGTTCTTCAAGATCACCGAGTACGCCGATCGCCTGCTCGAGGACTTCAGCAAGCTCGAACACTGGCCGGACAACGTCGTCACGATGCAGCGCAACTGGATCGGTCGCTCCGAGGGCGCCGAGGTCGTGTTCACCTGCGAAGACCTGATGATCGACTATCCGGTGTTCACGACGCGTCCGGACACGCTGTTCGGCGCCACGTTCTTCGTGATGGCGCCCGAGCATCCCGACGTTTTCAGGCTCGCCGAAGGCACCGGTCAGGAAGACGCCGTGCGCGAGTACGTCAACGTCGCCGCGCGCAAGAGCAAGGAAGACCGCTCGGCCGACGACAAAGAAAAAACCGGCGTGCCGCTCGGCCGCACGATCGCCAACCCGGTCAACGGCGAGCAGATCCCGATGTTCGTCAGCGACTACGTCTTGATGGAGTACGGCACCGGGGCGATCATGGCGGTGCCGGCGCACGACCAGCGCGACTACGAGTTCGCCGAGAAGTTCGGCGCCGAGATCCGCCAGGTGATCGCCCCGGCCGCCGGGGACGGCGGTTCCGAAGATGTCTCCGAACTGCTGGCCGAAGAGGCTTACGTGTATTCGACCGATTCCGACGTCCTCGTCAACTCCGGTCAGTTCACCGGCAAGACCTCGGTCGAAGCCAAGCAACTGGTCACCGATTGGCTCGAAGGCGAAAACCGCGGCAAGCCTGCGATCAATTACAAACTGCGCGACTGGCTGGTCAGCCGCCAGCGCTACTGGGGCTGTCCGATCCCGGTCGTGCACTGTGATTCCTGCGGGACCGTCGCCGTGCCCGAGGCGCGCCTGCCGGTCGAGCTGCCCGAGATCGACGACTACCTGCCCAAGGGCAAGAGCCCGCTGGCCGCCGCGCGCGACTGGGTCGAGGTCAACTGCCCGGTCTGCAAGGGACCGGCCGAGCGCGAGACCGACACGATGGACACCTTCGTCGACTCGTCGTGGTACTTCATGCGTTACACCGACGCGCGCAACGACCGCGAGCCCTGGCATCGCGCCGTGCTCAATAACTGGATGCCGGTCGACAACTACATCGGCGGCGTCGAGCACGCGATTTTGCACCTGATGTACGCGCGCTTCTTCACCAAGGCGCTGCACGACCTCGGGCTCGTCGGTGTCGTCGAGCCGTTCAAGAACCTCTTCACCCAGGGCATGATCACGCGCGACGGCGCGAAGATGAGCAAGAGCAAGGGCAACGTGATCAACCCGTCGGCCTACGTCGAGCGCTACGGCGCCGACACCGCCCGCTGTTACATCCTGTTCATCGGACCGCCCGACCAGGACGCCGACTGGGCCGACGAGGGCGTCGAGGGCGTTCACCGCTTTCTCGCCCGGCTCTGGCGGCTGAGCGTCGAGGTCGCCGAACGCACCGAAGATGCTCTCGGAGTCGACGCGCCCGCCGCCGTCGGCGACGACTTGGCGCCGGCGCTCAGCGACGCGGCGAACGCCGTGATGCGCAAGGCTAACTGGGCGATCGACAAGGTGACCGGCGACATGGAGGGCCGCTTCGCCTTCAACACCGCGATCGCCGCGATCATGGAGTTGGTCAACGAGCTTTACAAGCGGCGCGACGCGCTGTTTGACGACGACCCGTCGAATCAGGCGGCGTTGCGATTCGCCACCGCGACGGCCGCTTCACTGCTGTTTCCGTTCGCTCCGCACCTCGGCGCCGAGGTGTACGAGACGCTCGGCGGCGAACGGGTGTGGGAAGTCGCGTGGCCGGCCGCCGATCCGGCATTTCTCAAATCAGACGAGATCACGCTCGTGGTCCAGGTCAACGGTAAGGTGCGCGACAAGATCGAGGCCGGCGCCGGCGCCGGCGAAGCCGAACTGATCGAATTGGCGCTTGCCTCGGAACGCGTTCGGGGCCACATCGAGGGGAAGGAGATCGTCAATCAGATCGTTGTTCCGGGAAAGCTCGTGAACTTGGTGGTCAAGTAGCGGCTACACGCCGGGCGCGAGGCCGACACGGCGGCGGCACATGCGAGCGTCGAGCTCGCCGTGTCAGACCGAGCGCCGCGCCAGCGCCGGGATCGGGCCGGTGCCGATCTTGCGGCGGGCGATCTCGTCGAAGCCGGCGGCGAAGGGCGGGACGTGAAGCGCGCGATCCATCGTCTTGGCGTTGATCGCGACCCAGCGGTGCAGCGCCCACTCGCGCAAGCCGGGCTTGGGCAGTCCGGCGATCTGGCGTAGCGTGCGCGGCATCAGCGTCACCGCGGCGTGACCGGCGAACTTGAGCGGAACGGCGAAAGGCCACTCCGAAACCGGCACCAGGCGCATATTCGGCCGGGCGACGAAGCGGATCGTCTCGGCCGCGGCCTTGCTGGAACAGAGCGTCGGCAGCATCTTGGCGAAGTACTCACGGAAGGCGTCGATCGAATCCGGCACCATCTCGCGCGGTACGCCGATCAATTCCGCGGCGGCCACCTGCTCGGCCAGATAGCGGTCTTGGTCGGCGCGCGGCAGATCGCAGACAAATGCGCGGTAGGCGGCGAGGAACGAGTGCGCCTCGACGCAGTGGACCCACAGCAGCAACTCCGGATCATTGGCGTGGAACTCACGTCCGGTGACCGGGTCGATGCCGTGTACGCGCTCGTGCACCTTGCGGACGCGCGCGGCGGCGTCCTGGGCGGACTTGGTGTCCGAGAAGATGACATGGTGGACGTACTGCGCGGTGCGCCGGAAGCGCTTGAGCGGGTCGATCATGAAATCGGAGTACTGAGCGACTCCGGCCATCGCCAGCGGGTTGAGGCACTGAATCATCAAAGCGCGAAACCCGCCGACCACGACGATCGGGTGCGAGTGGATCCGCCACGTCACGCTCGCCGGGCCGAACAACCCCCAGTCGGCCGCCGCCAGCTCCGTCTCGATCTCGGCGAGCCGGTCGGCGCGCGCGAAGCGCCGAAACGGACCGCGCGAGCCGGTCCTCGTTACGGCCGACTGCGTCGGCGGGTCAAACCCGGTCCTCGTGCCCATTTCCCTTTGCCTGCGATCGCACGTCCGAGGCGTGAGACAGAAAAGATCCGCCGTCACGCGTGAGCATCAAAATCGCAGTGTAACTGGCCGAATAGCCAGTTACAACCCTCGCGCAACAAAGATTACAGGCGACTACCCAGAACCGGTTACGTTTCGCACGGAATCGCGTGCGTTACCGCAAGGTAGGTTTAAAACAACGGGGATTTGGCGGAATCCGCGGCACCGATTTCGATGTCTTCGGATATCTCGAGCGAGCGCTCGACGGAAGAGATGGCATCGTCGCCGGACCCGATAGAAAGACCTCCGCCGGTCGAGGCGCGCAGTGTGATCGGCTCATCCGCGGCCGCCTCCGGCTCCGGCGACGGCGACGTCTCCGCCGGCGGCAGCGCCGGCTCTTCGTTGCCACTGCGCAGCGCGTCGACGCGATCGATGTGACGGTCGAGCTGGTTGGTGCGGGTGGTGACCAGATCGTTCCAGCGCTTGTTGGTCTGCTTGATCGAGCCCTCGACCTTGTCCATCTGGTCTTTGTACATGTCCCATTGCTTGCGGAATTTGGCGATCGCCGATTGGATCTCTTTGGTCCGCGCCTCGAGCCGGAAGTTCTCGAGCGACTGGCGGATCACCGCCAGCACGGCGAACAGCGTCAGCGGCGAACAGATCACGACGTGCTGCTTGAGGGCGAAGTCGACGATTTCCGGCTCGCGTTCGTGGATGAAGCCGTAGACCTGCTCGTTGGGAATGAAAACGAGCGTGTAATCGAGCGTGCCGTCATCGGGGTTGATGTAGTCACGACCGGTGACCTCTTTGATGCGATGTTTGGTGTCGCGCAGAAACTCCTTGGCCGCGCCTTCACGCTCGGGATCGGTCGGGGCGTCGAGGTACCGCTTGAACGCCGCCATCGGCATCTTGACGTCCATGTGCAGCTTGCGGTTGTCGGGCAGCAGAAACGTGAAGTCGGGACGGTCGCCTTCGGAGGTCGTTTCCCAGCGGCGGTAGTTGACGCCCTCGATGAAGCCGGCCAGGCGCAACACGTCTTCGGCGACGCGCTCGCCCCACTGACCGCGCGACTGGCTGCCCGAGAGCGCCTCGTTGAGCTTGGCGGTGTCCTGGCGCAGGGCGTCTGTGGCGCTGCGGGACTCTTTGACCATCTCGGAGACCTGGCTGATGCTGCGCACGCGCTCGCTGTCGGTCTTGGTGACGAACTCGCGGACGTTCTGCAACTCCTTGCGCAGGCCGTCGAGACCCTTGTCGATCTCGGTTTGACGTTCTTTGAGCGCCTGCTCGTGGGCGGCGCCGACCTGCTTGAGCTGGGGCGTGGCGAGCTTGAGAAAGGTCTCGGCTTGCTGGTTGGCCATGCGCGCCTGCGCCTCGAGCAATCGTGACTCGAGCGCCTGCTCGTGGGCGGCGCGATCCTGTTCGACCTTCAGCAACAAGCTGTCGCGTTCGGCCTGGCCGGCCTGGTTCTGGCGCGCGAGTATGCGCGGGATGGCGACGGCGACGTAAGCCGCCAGCGCCGCGAGCGCGAGGACGAGGATGACTAGAAACGCAATTTCCACGAACCTCCATCATGTCATTTCGTCATGACGGAACGTATGTTCGATCGCGCCGTCTGCCGGCTTCCCGGCGAGTTGTTTCAAATCCGGCGATAAATCTTCGCGCTTTCGCCGCGAATCGGTCTTGTTTGGTGGCCGGTCGCGCCGTAGCGTCGCCTGGATGAACGAGACCAACCGGCCGATGCTGATCGTCTACGCCGCCGCGGCGCTGGCGGTCGCGCTGATCGGCGCGCGCTATCTCAAGTCGGTGGGCGCCGAAGCCGGCGCCGGCG
>JBASWU010000105.1:0-8025 GCA_049276635.1 Solirubrobacterales bacterium
GCGTTGGACACCGGTCCGTGGCGCACGATGCCGCCGGAGCGGCGCGCGGCGCTGATCTTCCGCCTCGCCGATCTGGTCGAACAGAACGCCGGCGAACTCGCCGAGCTCGAGGCGATCGACAACGGCAAGCCCGCGAAGATGGCCGGCCTCGTCGACATACCCCACGCGGTTCGCGATCTCCGCTATTTCGCCGGCTGGGCGACCAAACTCGAGGGTAAGACGATCCCGGTCAGCACGCCGGGCATGTTCGTATACACACGCCGCGAGCCGGTCGGCGTCTGTGCGCAGATCATTCCCTGGAACTTCCCGCTGATGATGGCTTCGTGGAAGCTCGCGCCGGCGCTTGCGGCCGGGTGTACGGTCGTGCTCAAGCCGGCCGAGCAAACCCCGTTGACCGCAATCAGACTCGGCCAACTCGTTATCGAAGCGGGGTTCCCGCAAGGGGTCGTCAACATCGTCAACGGCGACGGGGCCACCGGCGCCGCGCTGGTCGACCATCCCGACGTAGACAAGATCGCCTTCACCGGATCGACGGTAGTCGGTCGCGAGATCGGCAGGAAGGCCGGCGAACAGCTCAAGCGGGTGACGCTCGAACTCGGCGGCAAGAGCCCGAACGTCATCTTCGACGACGCCGATCTCAAAGCCGCGATCGGCGGCTCCTTCCAAGCGATCTACTTCAACACCGGACAGGCCTGCAACGCCGGCTCGCGCCTCTTCGTACACAGCTCGAAATACGACGAGGTGATCGGCGCGCTGGCCGAGGCCGCCAAGGCAGCGCGCGTCGGAGCGTCGCTCGATGACGGGGTGCAGTTCGGCCCGGTCGTCTCGCGGCGTCAGTTCGAGACCGTCAACGGCTACATCCAGGCAGGTCTCGACGAGGGCGCCGAGGTGGTCGCCGGCGGCGTCAGCGAACACGATGGCGGCGGTTACTTCGTCAGGCCCACGCTCTTCACCGGCGTCGATCCCGACATGAAAATCGCCCGCGAGGAGATTTTCGGGCCTGTGCTCGTCGCCACGGCGTTCGACGATCTCGAAGAGGTCGCCGCGATGGCCAACGCCACCGAGTACGGTCTCGCCGCCGGCGTCTGGACCCGGGACGCCGGCAAGGCCCACCGGCTCGCCGAGCTGCTGCGGGCCGGGTCGGTCTACATCAACGTCTGGGGTCTAACCGATCCCGCCGCCCCGTTCGGCGGCGTCAAGGCCTCCGGCGTCGGCCGCGAAATGGGCGGCGAAAACCTCGACGCCTACCTAGAGACAAAAACGGTCTGGACCAACCTAACCTGAACCCCACGGTCGGAGCCGGGCGTATGATGGTTTTGTGGCGACGGCCGACATCACAATTCTTGGCCTACGTACCGGCCCCGACTCGCACGCAAGCGAGTACATCGCGGCGATTCAAAAACGGTTAGCCGCTCAAGAGAGAGTCGGCTACCGGCTGCACGGAATGGGCACCTCGCTCGAGGGCAGCGCCGACGATATCTTCGCGCTCGCCGCCGAGCTGCACAAGGTGCCGTTCGAGCTCGGTATTCCGCGCGTCTACACGGTTCTCAAGCTCGACGACCCATCCGACAAACCCGGACAATCGCTGGCCGACAAAGTGCGGTCGGTCGAAGACCGCCTGTAGCCGATCGGCCGCGTCGCGAGGCGCGTTACTCTGGCGAGTTCAACTATCGTTTTCGCCCGGTCGAACAGCCGAGAGGGGCCCGTAGTGACCAACGCCGCCACCACGGCGCCCGCCATCGAGACGCGCGAGCTGACCAAGATCTACGCCCACGGCGAGGAGACCCAGGTCGATGCTCTACGCGGGATCGATTTCAAGGTCGAGCGCGGCGAGTACGTCGCCGTGATGGGTCCGTCCGGCTCGGGTAAAAGCACGTTGTTGCACATCATCGGCGCGATGGACATGCCGACCGGCGGCCACGTTTCGATCGGCGGCGTGTCGTTTGACGGAATCGACGACGACGGACTCACCCAGATCCGCCGCGACAAGATCGGCTTCGTCTTTCAGTTCTTCAACCTGTTGGGCAATCTCACCGCGATCGAGAACATCATGCTGCCGGCGTTGATCTCCGGCGCGAAGGCCTCCGAGATCGAGCCACGCGCCCGCGTACTGCTTGAGATGGTCGACCTCGCCGAACGCGCCGACCACCTCCCGACGCAGCTTTCCGGCGGCGAACAGCAGCGCGTCTCGATCGCCCGCGCGCTGATCCGCGACCCCGAGGTGCTGATGACCGACGAGCCGACGGGCAAGCTCGACACCAACACCGCCGCGTCGATACTCGGCATATTCGACGATCTCCACGCCCGGGAAGGCCACACGATCCTGATGGTCACCCACGATCCCGTGGCCGCCAGCCACGCGCGTCGCGTTGTGTTCCTTCGCGACGGTGAGATCGCCGGCGAGGTGCCCGGTGGCGACCGCGACCGGATCGTCGAGTTCATCACCGGCCTCGACGGCGCTCCGGCCGCGTAGCGACGCGGCCGGAGGCGGACCCGGATGCGCAAATTCAGCTCGCTCTCCTGGCGAAATCTGCGATCGCGGCCGCTGCGCGCAACGCTCAACGGACTCGGCATCGTGCTCGGCGTCGGCCTGATCTTCGCGGTCGTATCGCTCTCGTCCAACCTTGTCAGCACCTTCGAGGATCTCTTCGACACGGTCTACGGCAAGACCGACCTGATCGTCTCGACCGAGAACAGCGCCGGAATCATCCCCGACTCGACGCTCGAGAAGGTCCGTTCGATCGAAGGCGTGGCGGGAGCAAGTGGGATCATCCAGACGATCTCCTCGATCGTCAAGAACGGCCGGGCATCCAAGAAGCCGGCAGACCGCCTGTTTCTCAGCGGCGTAGACCCGGAGGCGACGGACTTTTCCGGCGGCACGCTCGACGCCGGGCGTGACATCAAGACCGGAAACGAGATCGTCCTCGACCGAGAGTTCGCCAAGAAACAGAACGTCAAGGTCGGCGGCGAGATCGATCTCGCCGGCCCGGCCGGCGTCGCGCGCTTCGAGGTCGTCGGCCTGATCAAGTTCAGCGACGGTTTCAGTTTCGGCGGCCAGGGTTTCGCCCGCACCCCGATCGACACCGCGCGCGCTGCCTTCGACACACCCGGCGGGTTCAACGAGATCGACGTCGAGACGACGTCCGACGATGTCGCGACGGTCGCCAACGTCAAGAAAAAGCTCTCCGCAAACCTCGACGAGGGCATCAAGGTATCGACGCCCAAGGACCTCTCCGACGCGATCGCCGATTCACTACAGGGTTTCTCGGTGTTCCTCAACTTCTTCGGAGCAATCTCGGTGTTCGTCGGCGGCTTCCTGATTCTCAACTCCTTCGGCATGACGATCGCCCAGCGGGTCCGCGAGATCGGGATGCTGCGCACGATCGGCGCGTCGCACAAGCAGATCACTCGCTCGATCCTGCGCGAAGCGCTGTTTCTCGGTTTCTTCGGTTCGATCGCCGGCTGTCTGCTTGGCCTGGTGTTGTCAGTCGGCCTGATCGCGCTGGTCGAACAGTTCGGTGTGCCGTTTGGGTCGGTCAGGTATCCCGTCTCGGCGTTCGTCAGCGCAATGGCGATCGGGGTCGTGGCGACGGTGGTCGCCGCGGTCATCCCGGCCCGCCGCGCCGGTCGAATATCGCCGATGGAGGCAGTCAACGAGGAGCGGCGCTCCGACCATCCGCACCTCGGCGGGCGTCTCGCGATCGGGTCTGTCCTGATCGTCCTCGGCTTCGCCGGCTCCTATGTCCTCGCCGCCTCCCAGACAACCCCGCTCCACGTCGTCGTCGCCGGAATCGGCGGGATCTTCAGCCTGTTCACCGGCACGATTCTCGTAGCCCCGGCGGTCGTCCCGTCGATCGCCCGCGCGCTCGCCAGGCCGATGCGTTTGTTCGCGCCGGTCGAGGGCCGCCTTGCCGCCGACTCGGTGACGATAAATGCCCGCCGCACCGCGGCCACCGCCTCGATCCTGATGGTCGGCTTCGCGATGGTCGCAGCGTTCGGTTCGATCGCGTCGAGCGCCGTCAAGTCGATCAAAGACGAGCTCGACCGCAGCTTCAAGAGCGACATCACAGTGCAGCCGCTGGGCTTCAACGAGTTCGGGGGTCCACAGCAGAACATCTCCCCAGCGCTGACCAAACGGATCGCCGGCATCGACGGCGTCGAGACCGTCTCACCGCGTCGCTCACTCTACATCGAGGACGGGGTCGACGGCAAGCAGACGCTTCTCAGCGCAATCGACCCGGCCACGCGTGAACGAATCGACGGCACGCAGTACATCGGCGCCGGCGCCGGCGCCGTTTACGCCGGGATGGCCCGAGGCGGGGTCGTCGTCAACGAGGGCTACGCGGAGGAGCAGAAGATCGCCGTCGGCGACAAGATCGAGTTGGACGGCATCGCCGGAACCCGCGAAGTCCCGGTCGTCGGCCTCGACCCGACGACGGCACAGGCGACGGTCGGATTGAAGATCTCATTGGAGCTTGCGGAGGAGGTCTATGGATTGACCAACGACTCCGTGCTTGCGATCAAGGTCACGCCCGGCGCCGACGGCGGACGGGTGCAAAAGTCAATCGAATCGGAACTGCGAGACTTCCCGCAGCTCGAAGTCGCCAATTCCACCGAACAGAAAAAAGCGATCGAACGCCAGCAATCACAGGGGTTCAGTTTCTTCTACGCACTGATGTTCGTCGCCGTCCTAATCGGCGTCCTCGGCGTAACGAACACGATGTTCATCAGCGTGATCGAACGCACCCGCGAGGTCGGTGTATTGCGCGCAATCGGCGCTCGCCGCCGGCAGATCCGCCGCATGATCACCCGCGAGAGCTTGATGATCACTATCTCGGGCGTGCTGATGGGACTCGTCGTAGGACTGATCCTCGGCCGAGTGTTTATCACCGGATTCTCCAAATCGTCCTCGACCTTCGTGTACGCCCCGCCGATCGGCGTGATCATCACCTCGGCACTCCTCTCGATCGTCTTCGGGGTGCTCGCCGCCCTACTGCCCGCGCGCAACGCGGCGAAAACCAACATAGTCGAGGCCGTCAGCTACGAGTAACCCGGACGAGTCGCGCGGGTTATGCCTGCGCGACGAGTTGGCGCAGCACGTAGGGCAGGATCCCGCCGTGCTTGAAGTACTCGATCTCAATCGGCGTGTCGATCCTTGCGACGACCTTGGTTTCGTGTGTCGAGTCGTCGGCGCGATGGATGATCAAGGTCATCTCCTGGCGCGGTTCAACCCCCTTCTCGACACCGACCAGGTGAAAACGCTCCGACCCGTCGATGCCGAGCGAATGGGTCGATTCGCCGTTCAAGAACTGGCACGGCAGCACGCCCATGCCGACGAGGTTGCTGCGGTGGATCCGTTCGTAGCTCTCGGCGATTACCGCCCGCACGCCGAGCAGCTTGGTGCCCTTGGCGGCCCAATCGCGCGAGCTGCCCGAGCCGTACTCCTTGCCGGCAAAGACGACCAGCGATTTACCGACCTCGGCATATTTGGCGGCGGCATCGAAGATGTCCATCTGCTCGGTCTGGTCGTTGCGGTGGACCGTCACGCCGCCTTCGGTTCCCGGAGCCATCAGGTTGCGAATGCGCACGTTGGCGAAGGTTCCGCGGGTCATCACGCGGTCGTTGCCGCGGCGCGAGCCGTAACTATTGAACTCGAACGGCTCGACCCCGTGCTCGATCAGGTAGCGGCCCGCCGGTGAATCCTTCTTGATCGCACCGGCCGGACTGATGTGGTCGGTGGTGACCGAGTCGCCGAGGATCGCCAGAGCACGAGCGCCGTGGATCGGCGCCACCGGCGCCGGCTCGATCGAAAAATCCTCGAAAAACGGCGGCTCCTGGATGTAGGTGGAATCGCGGTCCCACGCGTAAACGTGTCCGGTCTTGCCCGGGATCTCATTCCAGAGCGGATTCTGCTCGGCGAAGTCGCCGTAGAGACGGCGAAACGTGTCGGGGTCGAGTGCCTGGGTCATCAGCGCGCGGATCTCGTCGAGCGTCGGCCAGATGTCTTTCAGGTACACATCGCCATCTGTAGTGGTGGCGATCGGTTCGGTCGAGAGGTCGGTTTCGACCGTCCCGGCAAGCGCGAAGGCGACGACCAGCGGCGGACTCATCAAGAAGTTCGCCTTGATGCTCTGGTGTACGCGAGCCTCGAAATTGCGGTTGCCGCTGAGCACGCTCGCCGCGATGATGTCGTTCTCTGTGATCGTCTGTTCGATGCCCGAATCAAGCGGGCCGGAGTTGCCGATGCAGGTCGTGCAGCCGTATCCGACGAGATTGAATCCGAGCTTGTCGAGGAACGGCTGAAGACCGGTCTGGTCGAGGTAGTCGCTAACCACGCGTGAACCCGGTGCCAGCGACGTTTTGACCGCGGGGTTGACGGTCAGGCCCTTCTCAACGGCCTTTTTGGCGACCAGTCCGGCGGCGAGCATCACCGAGGGGTTCGACGTGTTGGTGCACGAGGTGATCGCGGCAATCAGCACGTCTCCGTGGTGGAGATCGACCGCGACACGCCGGCTCCGGTCCGGGACCGCCGGATCGTCGAGCTGGATCAGGTCGGGCGTCGGGCGGTTGTTGACCATCTCGTACTCGGTGGTCTCGTTGGTGTCGCGCGTCTCTTGCCGGTCTGGGACGCTCTCTTGCGCTTGTTCGCCGCCGCCGCTGACGGTGCGAGTTCCGTTGGAGCCATGAACCGCGCACGTGGCCGGGAACACCCTGTCGAGTTCATCGATCGCCTTGCCGTAGCCGCTGTCCTCGGTCGGAACCTGGAAGAGTTCGACGAATCGCTCCTTTAGATTGCCGAGCTCGATGCGATCCTGCGGACGCTTCGGTCCGGCGACGCTCGGCGTAACGCTCGCGAGGTCGAGCGCCAGGTCGGTCGAATACTCGATCTCACCCGGCCGGGGAATCCCGTACAGACCCTGGGCCTTGAAGTAATTGACGACCGCCTCGATGTCGGCCGGCTCACGGCCGGTCATCCGCATGTACTCGACGGAGCGATCGTCGAACGGGAAGAAGCCCATCGTCGCGCCGTACTCGGGCGCCATGTTGCTGATCGTCGCGCGGTCGGGAACCGAAAGCGATTCCGCCCCGGCGCCGTAGAACTCGACGAATTTGCCGACGACGCCCGCCGCGCGCAGCAGTTCGGTGACCCGCAACACCAGATCCGTCGCCGTGACGCCCTCGTTGAGCGAGCCCGAGAGATCGACGCCGACGACGTCGGGCGTGAGAAAATAGACGGGCTGGCCGAGCATTCCGGCCTCGGCCTCGATCCCACCGACGCCCCAGCCGACGATGCCGATGCCGTTGATCATTGTCGTGTGCGAGTCGGTGCCGACGAGGCTGTCCGGAAAATACACGCCGTCGCGCTCCAGAACGCCCTTCGCGAGATACTCGAGATTGACCTGGTGCACGATGCCGATGCCGCTGGGCACCACGCGAAAGCCGTCGAACGCCTGCATGCCCCACTTGAGAAACTCGTACCGCTCGCGGTTGCGCTTGAACTCCATCGCCATGTTGCGCTGGAGCGAGTCGCTGGTGCTTGCGTAGTCGACCTGCACGGAATGGTCGACGACGAGATCGACCGGAACTAACGGTTCGATCACCCTCGGATCCTTGCCCATACGCTCAACCGCGGAGCGCATCGCGGCCAGATCGACGAGCAGCGGCACTCCGGTGAAATCCTGCAGGACGATCCGAGCCACGACGAAGGGAATCTCGTTGGTGCGCTCAGCTTTGGCGCCCCAGTTGGCCACCTCGCCAACGTGCTCCTCCGTGATCCGGTCGCCGTCGCAGTTGCGCAGCACCGACTCGAGCACGATACGGATGCTGACGGGGAGCTTGGAAACCGGCCCGACCCCCGCCGCCTCTAGCTTCGGCAGCGAATAGAACACGCCGGTCTTGTCGGAACCGGCGTCGAAGCTGTCGAGCGTGTGAAGGGGGTCGCGTGGCACTTGCGGGTGCATCCTAACTAACCGGCCGCCGCGCGCCCGGGCCATTTTCACCGCCGCGGCGCGCGCGGCTTGCGGC
>JBASWU010000106.1:0-20274 GCA_049276635.1 Solirubrobacterales bacterium
TGCCCGAGACGAGCGAAAATCGAGCATGGGCGGTGACGCAGGGTGCCGCAATAGCCGCGCTATTTCGGTGCCCGAGGAGCCGGTCAGGCGAAGATTTGCAGCCGTATTCGGGTATGTCAGGGTTTTGAGATAGTCACTAAAAGGCTTCGCCTGCCCCGGTTGCCAAGGAAGACAGGCGTGGATGCTTGAACGCCGGCACCTGTGGCAATGCACAAGCTGCGGCTTGCAGACATCAGTGACGGCGGGCACGGTTATGCACGGGACTCGGACGCCAATGCGCACCTGGTTCTGGGCGGCCTATCTGGTTGGCACCCACAACCCAGGGATTTCCGCCAAGCAGCTACAGCGTCAGCTCGGGCTCTCGCGCTACGAGACGGCATGGCTCATCTTGCAGAAGCTCAGGCGCGCAATGATCGCTCCAGAACGCACGCTTTTGACCGGAGAGGTTGAGATCGACGCATTCTTCCTCGGAGGCCATGAAATAGGGCTAAAAGGCGGCCGCCGGCACGGCAAGAAGGCGCTGATCGGTGCGGCGATCGAGGTTCGCGGTCGTGGCTCCGGACGTTGCGACTACAAATGCTCCCAAACTCGCAAACCGCGGCGATTGAGGCGTTTACCGTCGCAACGACAGCGCCGGGAGTGATCGTGCATACCGACGGACTCTTCTCCTACAACAGCCTGCCCGGTCTTGGCTACGAGCACCGTCCGCGCAAGGTCGGAGACGTTCCAGAGGATCGGCAGCTACTGCCCAGGGTCCATCGCGCGATTTCAAACCTCAAGGCATGGATGCACGGTACGCATCGAGGAGTCTCAAAGGAGCACCTGCCAGTTTACCTCGACGAGTACGTGTTTCGTCACAACCGGCGGGGCACACCGATGGCGGCGTTCCAGACACTGCTTGGGCTCGGCGCGCTCCACGATCCGACGACCCGCGCCCAAAATGTCGATCACGATCGGGCGGCCTGAGCGAAGCGGATATGCACTGTTCGGCTAGGCGCAGGCGCCGGTGCTGACGGCGCGCGACGTGTCGACCGAGCCGAGCGCCGAGCGGATCGTCTTGGCCGGCACGCCGTAGCCACGCCTGCCGTCGCTACGTGAGTCGGAGGCAAAGACCGTGGTTCGCACGGCGCCGTTCTCGTCGACGACCGGGCCGCCCGAGTTGCCGTGCTCGACGCGGCCGCGAAAGGATGTCATCGCACGGGTGGTCGTGCCGCCGTAGATATCGTCGGTGATCGCGTGCTGGGTTACGCCGATACGCGCCGGCTCGATATCCAGCGGCCCGTTGAGCGGGTAGCCGATGATCGCCCCGGACGTACCCTTGGGCGTAGTCGTCTCGAGCGCCAGTGGCGACGCCCCCACACCGGGCGCGGAAAGCAGCGCTAGGTCGTTGCGCGAGTCGAACCAGACGACCGCTGCCCGAAACGTCGGGCCCTCGCCGAGCGGCTGAACGCTGGTGTCCGACTGGCCGGCGACGACATGGGCGTTGGTCACGACCAGGCTCGGCGCGGCTATCCATCCCGATCCCTCGACGCCGTACCCGCAGGCCGTTCCCAGGACGCGAACCGTCGACGCTGCGGCGCGCTGGACGTCCGGGTCGCGGGCGATCGCGCTGTCGGGCGCGGCGACGTTCGCCGAAGGTCCGGTGATCGACGGCACGGGGTCGATGCGAGCCAGCGCGTTGAGCAACGAGCCCGAGGGCGGCAGGACCTGGTTGAGCTGCCGCACGACGGCCGACTGGCGCACGTTCTTGCGGAGGCCGTAGTTGGCGCGCGACTGCGCGATCGCCGCGGCACCGACCCAGACGATACCCAGAGCGAACGAGGCCAGCAGGATGGTCCCCATGGCGCCGTCGATTCGCTGGGCGGTGCGGCTCGTGAAGAGGACACGGAATCTGAAGCCCATCGCGACCGTCAGTTCGGCGATCACCGCGCCGACGATCAGCGCCGCTGCCAGGGCGAAGACCGGCGCGTATGGAGAGGAATTACCCTCCTGGAGCAACCGGCCTGCCAGCTGCGTGCCGAGCCAGATGCCGCCGGCAAAACCGACTAGCGACGAGACGCCGATCACCGCGCCCTGTCTGAATCCCCAGGCCCCCAGCGAGAACACGAACAGGACGATGGACCAGTCGAGGATCGTCATCGGTCAATAATGGCGGCCGAAGATCGATCGCTCGCCGATCTCCGTGAGCCGACGACGGGGCCCGGCGACGGTGTCAAGCGAATCCCGCATACATCGACGACCGGGCGCCGCAAGAGGCTAAACGTCGATGATGATCTTGCCGTCATCGTCGCCGGGCGCCTCGATTTCGAGTTCAAGCGGGCGAGCCTCTAGCGACGGGAATGGAATCTTGAAGAGAATCAAGCCACCATTGATCGGGCCACCGGCGGCGGGTGTGTCGGGGATCGGAATCCGGGCGCCCTGGCCGATTGGAGCGGGAGCGTAGCCCCATCCTTTCGCCAGCACGGGAAGCGGTTCGTACTCCCGGCCCGCGGCGGTCTTGATTTTCATGTGTTCGATGCCGATCGGGAGCACTCGCTTATAGGTGTCCTCGTTGTCGACGCGGATGAAGACACCGAAGTAGCTCTCACCCGGTGCCGGCGCCGGCTTGCCGGTGAGATAAAAACTGTCCTCGACATCCTGAACGTTGAGCTGACGCGAGAGCTGAACTTGGTAGAACAGACCGTCGAGAAAGATGCGCCCGCCTTCTTTGGCCTCGATCGGCTTGGCGTCTTTTTCGCATCCGGTCAATATGAAGGCCGCGACGGCGACGAGGACGGCGAGGACGCGAGTTAGGCGGGCGGAATCGTTCATGCGGCGCGGAAGTCTAGCTACTGCCCAGGCGGCGATAGTGATGAACGTGACGTACGCGGGCGGGTTGCGGCGGCAGGGGCGGCGACTAAGGATTGGGCACGTATCCGCCGTCCATGCCGGCGATGGTCGGGCGGCCGCCGCGATGCGTGCGCGGCGAGCCTTCGAGTATGTCGCGCAGACGGCGCAGTGAGCGGTGCAGCAGACGTCGGATATGACGGCGCAGGCCCCACTCGCGAAGCTGGTCGGCCGGGTTTAGCGGATGGGTCTGGAACGCGACGTGGACGCGCGTGGGACCGCCCGGGAGCTCCTCGAGGGCGTACTCGACGGCGAGCGGGACGCGGCCGGCGCGGCCGGTGCTCCCCTGCTCGAGAATCAGCTCGAATGGCCGCGCCTCGACGATCGTGGTCCCGGCGTTGCGGTCACGCAACTTACGGTGCAGCCGGTAGCGGGCGCCGGCTCCCCGGCCGTGGCTCTCGACGCGGGTGAGACGGAAGTCGCGAAACAGCTCGGGTGCGAACTCGGGGCGGCTGCCGATGTCGAGGAGATAGTCGTAGACCTCGTCGATCGGGCGGTCGATCGTAATCTGGGCTCGCACCGGGCGCATCGCGGGGATCGTACACCGGCGGCCGCGGCTACTCGGTGGAGATAGAGGGGTCGGCTTGCTCGTGTTCGGGGAGACACATGAAGAAGTTCGCCGAGGCGTCGGCGGCGAGAGCGAGGACGCGACTGGATTCTTCGTGCTGGCCGCTGTCACGCAGCTCGGCGGCGTAGGCGTCCAGGAGTTCCTGGACGTCGAGCATGCCCTCGGCGTCGATCTCGGTGATCACGGCCTTGGCGCCCTTTCCGAGACGGCTTGTCAGCGCCGCCTGGGTGAGCCCCATCTCTTCCCAGCGGCGCATGTAGACACGTCCGCCGGTCATGCCGGCGCAGGCCCACGGGCCGGGGTCGCCGAGCACGATCGCGCGTCCTCCGGTCATGTACTCGAAGGCGAAGCCCTTGATGTTGGCGCGGTCGGCGAGGCAGCCGCGGCCGTCGTCGAGCGGCTCGGTCGGCTCGCCGCCGATCACGATGTCGGCGCCCGAGAGACGAATGCAGAAGCGGGAATCGGCGTCGCCCTGAACAAACAGACGTCCGCGCTGGGCGCCGTAGGCAAACGACTTGCCGACACTGCCGTTGACGCGCTTGCCGAACTTGTTGACACCCTTGAGCACGGCGATCGAGCCGCCGTACATACACTTGCCGACGCCGTCCTGCGCGCCGCCCTCGACGCCGATGTCGACGCCCCAGACGTTAAACGCGCCCAGGCCGCCACCGGCGACCGAGCCTTGGTTGAAACGCAGGTTGACGAGCGTCTCGCCGGTCGCGTCGGGGCCGTCGCCGAAGATGCGCTCGCGCGATATGCCTCCGGCGAGTTCGGTGCCGAGCACGCGATCGTTGGCGTTTGTCGAGCGCGGATAGTCGTAGTTGAGCGGGCCTGCCGTCGCACGGCCGCTGCCGCAGATGTCGGGACCGAGCGCGGCGAGCGTCTTGGACGCCTCCTTGGCCGGCAGGTGAATCGGGCGCGAGACGATCATGCCGGCCTCGGCGCGAGTGTCAGCGGTCTGTTCGACCGGGAGATCGATCGGTTCGAGATCGAGGAATTCCTCGATCGGCTGGATCAGCTCGGCGAGGTCGACGACGTCGAACGCGCCGGACTGGATGAGCAGGTCGGAGCGGCCGACGAGATCCTGTGTGCGCTCGTAACCGAGTTGCGCGGTGACCTGACGAACCTCCTCACCGATGCCTTTGAAAAAGGTCGCGCAGGCCTCAACGCTGTTGGGCAGGACCTGCGGGGTGAACTTCTTGAGCCCGTGGAGTTCGGCCTGCGCGGTCGTCTCGATCTGCGTGGCGATCCCGACGTGACAGGTGTCGAGCTGACAGCCGCGGCAGATCGTGCAGCCGAGCGCGACCATCGCCAAGGTGCCGAAGCCGACGCGGTTGGCGCCGAGCATGTGCAGTTTGACGATGTCCCAGCCGTGGCGGTAGCCGCCGTCGGCCCAGATCTCCACGCGGTTGCGAATACCGGCCTCCATCAGAGAACGGTGCACCGCGCGGGTGCCGATGTCCGACGGCAGACCGACGTGACGAAGCGCGTGACTGCGTGCGGCGCCGGTGCCGCCTTCAAAGCCCGACAGGGTGATGATGTCGGCGCCGGCCTTGGCGATCCCGACGCCGATCGTGCCGACGTTCGGGACCACCGGCACCTTGACCGCGACGCGCGCGTCCGGATTGGCGGTCT
The DNA here is from genome assembly GCA_049276635.1 of Solirubrobacterales bacterium. Taxonomy (GTDB): domain Bacteria; phylum Actinomycetota; class Thermoleophilia; order Solirubrobacterales; family JACPNS01; genus JACPNS01. The sequence goes on from JBASWU010000106.1 coordinate 5,090, forward strand.
TGAGCTCGTCGATCAGCTGGGCGAGGTCTTCGATCGAGTAGAGATCGTGGTTGTTCGACGGCGAGATCAGGTCGGTGCCGGTCGTCGCGTTTCGCGCGGCGGCGACCTTTTCGGTGACCTTTCGGGCCGGTAGGTGTCCGCCCTCGCCGGGCTTCGCACCCTGGCCGATCTTGATCTCGACGAGGTAGCTGCTGTTGAGCAGATCGCTGGTCACGCCGAAGCGGCCGGAGGCGACCTGCTGGCCACGCCACTTGGTGTACTTGCCGATCATGTCGTGCGGTTCGCCGCCCTCGCCGTTGACCGAGAGGATGTTGATCTGCTTGGCCGCCTCGGCGTAGGCGCGAAAGGCGGTCTCGCTTTGCGAGCCGAAGCTCATACTGGCGATCACGATCGGGTAGTCGTGGTGACCGACCGACGGGTCGGCGTCGGCGATCGGCTCGCGATCCGATTTGAAATCCATTATGTGACGCAGCGAGATCGGGTTTTCGGCCTCGAGCTCGCGCACCTTCCGGCTGTACTCGTCGTACTCCGAGCGGCCGTTGGCGACGGCGTTGGCGGCCTTCCAGACCTTCGGGTAGAAGTGGAAGGTCTTGGCCGGTTTGGAGATCTCGTCCTCGGCGAGGATGCGCTTGCGCTGGTCGGCGTCGGCGTCGAGATCGGCGAATCCGACGCCGGCGGCGGCGGATCCGAAGTAGCTGGTGATCCCGAGCAGCTCGGCAACCTCGGGCTTGAGGCCGATCGCGCTGAACTGACGCGCATAGCCGCGGACCTCGTGGATGCCGATCGTCGAGATCACCTTCTCCATGCCTTTGCGCAGAGCGCCGCAGAGGTTGTCGTAGTCGGCCTCGTAGTCGTCGACACAGGCGACCTCGAACATCACGTACGGGCAGATGCCGTCGGCGCCGAGGCCGAGCGCGACCATCACGTCGTGGACGTTGCGAAGCGCGCCGCTGCGTAGGACCAGGCTGGTGCTGCGGCGCAGGTTGACCTCGCCGGGTTCGAGCTTCGCGGTCTTGAGCGCGGCGTCGATCGCGCTGACGGCGAGGTGCGGATCGACGAAGCGGCGGTCGCCCTCGTAGACGGTCCGGTCCGATAGGACGATCAGCTCGGCGCCGGCGCGCACGAGGTCGATCGCCTCGAACTTGAGCCGCTCGATCGCGCCCTTGGTGTTCTCGGATTCGAGACAGGCGATGTCGAGCACCGCGCTGCGGTTGCCGGGGAAGGCCTCCCAGAGGTCTTCGAGCAGGAAACTCTTGTGCGTGCGGGCGATGCCGCGCAAGACCTCGGCGGTCAGCGGCGCCATCGCGTGGTGTCCGCCGAGAACGATCGGGAAGCTCAGCTCGACCGTGCCGGATTCGGGGATCTCGCCGGTCGGTTGCGGACGGGCGCCGAAGACGGTGCGGCAGCTGAAGTGCTCGATCTCGCGCTCGCGATCGATCGCCGGGTTGGTGACGACGGCGACGGTCTCCTTGAAGTAGTCGGCGATGTTCTGGCGCTCGGGGCTGAGCGCGGCGAGCGGGCCGTCGTAACCGAGCGAGCCGATCGGCTCGGCGCCGTTGGAGGCCATCTGCTGGATCAGTTTCATGTCCTCACGTTGCCAGCCGAAACCGCCGAGCACGTGGTCGCTGACCTTGACCGGCTCGGACGGACCAGCGTGGGCGTAGCCCGGTATGTCGGGACCCTCGACCGGCCCGCCGTTGAGCAATGCGGTGTCGTAGCTGGGAATCCGCTCCGCGCCGAGGCGCTTGACCCAGCGCTCGTGCGCGATCCGCTGGAGTTCGTCGTGCGGGCGCACGCGCGTCTCTTTGCCGGGCGTGATCTGCACCAGGACCTTCTCACCCGGGGCCAGCGGCTTGGGATCGGCGACCGTTTCGGAGATCGGCGCAACACCCGGCTCGGAGCTGAAGATGAAATCGTCGACGGTCTCGACCTGCCAGAGCGGGCGCAGGCCGAGCGCGTCGGTACTGAACACGCACTCGTTGCCGGCGCGGCTAATCAGCGCCACCGGGCCCTGCGTGAACGGGCCAAATACCTGGCGCAGGTACATGTAGAAATCGCGCAGCTCTTCGGAGAGGTTTTTGATCTCGTTGACGATCGGCGGCAGGAGCATCTCCATGACCTCGACAAGGCTGATTCCGTCGCGACTGATGAAGGTCTCGACCGCGCGGTTGAAGTCCTGGCTGTCAGAGCCGTCGGAGTGGATCGGCACACCGAGCAGGCGGGCCTCTTCACGGAGCTGGACGATCGTGTTGATCTCGCCGTTGTGGCCGATCACGCCGAACGGCTGGACGCGTTTGAAGGTGGGCCATGTGTTAGTGGAGTAACGGTTGTGACCGAGCACGGCGACTGTCTCGAGGCGCTCGTCGAGCAGGTCCGGGAAGTACCTGCCCAGGGCGATCGGGGCTCCCATCACCTTGTAGACGACGACGTCGTTGGAGAGACTCGAAACCTGGATGTCGAGCTTGTCCTCGAGTTCGATCATCAGGTCGAAGCAGGCGCGCGGTCCATCAATCAAGCCGCCGACCTGCCAGAAGACCGGCTCCTCCTCGCGAGCGGTCGGGCCGAGCGCGGAGCTGTCGACGGCGCCTTCACGCTCGGCGAGAACGCGCAGGCCATGCGCGGACATGATCTCGCGGGCGTCGTGCTCGACCTGCTCGACGTCGCTGCTGCGCGGAATGAAGATATGCGCGACGGCGAACTTCGCGTCGAGTGCGAGGTCGGGGGCGTGACCGTCGGTACGGATTTCCTCGGCCCAGATCTTGCGCGGAATGTCGATCTGTATGCCGCAGCCGTCGCCCTCGCCGTCGATGTTGCCGGCGCGATGGAGCATTTGATGCAGCGCGTCGAGCGCCAGCGGAATCGGCGCGTACGAGGGCTTGCCGTCCTTGCGGACAGAGGCGTAGAGCGCGCAAGCGTCTTGGTCTTCGACCGTGGTCGGCGGAACGAGCGGGCGATAGGCCTGAGTGCTGGAGTAGCGCTCGATGGCAGGAACTGTCGTGCGCGCCAGGGTCTCGGCTTGATTGACCCCGGAGGGGTGGTCTGAGTTGTACATCGTCTTCTCCTTGCGACCACGCCTTCTTCGAGCGGGCGTGCGTGCGGTGTGAACAACGGGTCACCCGGGCCGCGGAGGCGCTGGTGTTGCGCCGACCGCGATAGCCGAGTAGGTGTGATTCTACCGTAAGGCCTGGCTTTGCGGTGGTTGTTGGCCTGGGAGTGCCTGACCGCAAGGCCTGGGTTTGCGCGGCGGGGTCGGTTGGAGTCCGGTCTTGGTCTGATGCAGGTAGCGAGAGAGCGTCGGATGGTCGCGCGGCGCGCATTCCGCGCGGTTGTGAGCGTCGGTCACCTTTGCGCTCCGGCCCTCGCGCCGCGCCTCGGCGGTCCGCGCCGGCTCGGCCCCAAGCCGGCTGATCGTCTCGTCACGCATGGCCGCGCATCCGCTCGCCGGCAAGTCAGTAACAAGACATACTATACTTGTCATATGACTGACAAGATACCCGATCCACGAGGACTCCACGTCCTCGCCTACTCTCAGGCCGGTCATTTCACGGCTCGCCAAGCCACGGGGTACGGATTTAGTCGTCAGCTACTGGCCCATCATGTTGAGTCGGGTCGCTATGAGCGGATTCGGCGCGGGATATATCGGCTGGCTCGATACCCGGGATCGAGCTATCAGGATGTCTGGGTCAATTGGCTTGCGATCGGGACTGGACGTGCAGTTGTCTCCCACGAAACCGCGCTCTCGATCCACGACCTCTCCGACGTGGTACCGAATGCCGTCCACCTGCTTGTAGCGCGTAATGATCGCGGAATTAAGCCACCGCCTGGGGTCAAGCTGCATACGACTCGGGCGCTGCCAAGTTCGCGGGACGTGATGGTTGTCGAAGGCCTGCGCGTTACGACACCAGCTCGGTCGATCGTTGACGCTGCCATTGCGGGCACCCAGCCTGACCAGATTGCGATGGCAGTGGGACAGGCGCTTGATCGGGGCGTGGCCACGGGCACTGAACTCAGAGATCGCGCTAGCCGGATCAGCGGCGGCGGCGGCGTGTGGCCGCTGCTGAGCAACTCGATCAAGGAGGGTCCCATTGCGGTATGAGACTCCAGGGGCGCTGCGGGATGCGCTCGATCAGCGACTACTCAACCAACGCGCCGAGACTCAGGTACCGATCGAGCGACTGCGCAAGCGGGTGGCATTCGAGCGTTTCCTAGTGCGGCTGCTGGCAGTCGCGCCGGAGCGCTGGATTCTGAAGGGTGCATTTGCGCTGGACGTGCGATTGGGATTGACCGCCCGCGCGACCAAGGATGTTGACTTGGCCTGGGCGGACGCCGACCAGTCGGTGTCCGACGACCTGCTCGCCGCGACTCGACACGATGGGCGCGATCATTTCGTGTTTCGGATCGAACGCCGCCGAACGGGTGACCTGCTGGGCGGAAGGGTGATGCGTTACACGGTCACAACTGAGCTCGACGCTAGGGTCTTTGAGCGCTTTCCGGTCGATGTGGTGCTGGGTGAGACTCCTTCGATCGAGCCGACATGGTTACGCCTGCCAAGTTTGCTGGGTTTTGCCGACGTGGATGTGGTCGCGATTCCGGTCGTCGCGATCGAGCAGCATGTGGCCGAGAAGCTCCACGCCTACACCGCGGATCGCGGTGAACGCGAAAACACCCGCGTCAAGGACCTTGTCGACCTTGTGATGATCGGCGAGCAGGCCGAGATTGACGCCGAGACGCTGACGAAATCGTTAGCCGTGTCGTTCGCCGATTCGAGCGCCGAGCCATTGTGGCCGCCACAGTTGCCGACACCGCCTCAGACTTGGATGGCTTCTTACGCCGCATTGGCAGTGGAGGTTGGGGCAACTCCAGACCTGGCCACCGGCCATGCTGCCGCGGCCAAAATGCTTGACCCGATCCTTGCCGGGCGATCAAACGGCCGGTGGGACCCGATTACAAGACGCTGGGTGGGTTAATCGGAGCAATCTAGCCTCGATCTTGCACTAACCAATTTCCAGCGATCAGACTCTGTCGATCAGTAGTGTCCGCGATCACCGGCCAAAAGAGCGCGCGATCGGCCCTACAGAGCCGGACTGGGTGCCTTAAATCAACAAAAACGTCCGGTTAAACGGTGACGTCGAGGCCCTGGGGGGCGAAAGTGACGCGGCGGAGGTCCCAGTCGGCGCCGGTGGCGGCACGGGCGGCGTCGAGAACATTGCCGGTGTTCTCCCAGGTGGTCCAGATCAGGACCGTCGGACCGGCGCCGGAAATCGTGGCGCCGAGCGCGCCGAAACCGCGGGCGGCCGACATCAGATCGATCGAGGCCGGAAAGAGATGCGCGCGGCGCGGCTGGTGCAGGACATCCGGAAGACCTCGAGCCAGTAGGTCCCAGTCACCGCGCTCAAGCGCGAGCGCGACGTAGGCGGTGTGCGCGGCGGTGGCGACCACCTCACGAATCGGGACTTCGTCGGGTAGCGCCCCGCGCGCCGCGGTGGTCGGAACGCTGTCGGTGGCCGGCGGAATCGCGACGATCGCCTCGAGTCCGGCCGGCGGGTCGATTCGCGCGATGTGGTCGGGCGTGCAGACGACGAAACCACCGTGCAGCGCGGCGGCGAGATTGTCGTTGTGACCCTCGATCCGTGTCGCCTGGGCGAGCAGATCGGTGCCCAGCTCGAAGATGTGATCGGCGGCGGCGACACCGGCGAGGATCGCGCTGGCGCTCGAACCGAGGCCGCCGGTCAGCGGGATCTCGGTGCCGACGCGAAACGTGAAGGTGTCGGCGCTGTGCAGCGTCTCGAAGGCGCGGACGATCAGGTTGTCCTTGCCGGTCGGGACGTCGAGATCGGTCTCGACGGCGAACTCGCCGGTCTCCTCGACCTCGACCGTCAGGGTCAGCGAAAGAGCGCCGGCGAGCACGTCAAACCCGGGACCGAGGTTGGCCGAGCTAGCCGGGACCCGGACGACGCGTCTGCGGTTCACGGCGCCGTGGTCTCGCGGTTGCGGCGGAGGCGGGATCGGAGGCGGAGGCCGGGTCGAGGGTGGGGCCGTAGGCGGATCATCCGAGTACGGCCTTTTCGAGTTCGGCCAATCGCGGCAGACACGGGATCACCGATCCGACGTTGTCGAAGGCGGTGTCGGGATCCTTTAAGCCGTTGCCCGTAAGAACGCAGACGACCTTCGGCCGCGCGCCCGCGGCGCGCTCGCGCACGGCGTCGCTGACCCCGTATTTGATCAGCCCGGCGACGCTCGCGGCGCTGGCCGGCTCGCAGAACACGCCCTCGTTGGCGGGCAGCCACGTATAGGCGTCGAGAATCTCGGCGTCGGTGACGGCGCGAATCCGGCCACGCGACTCGGTGACGGCGGCCATCGCCTCCTCCCAGCGGGCGGGATTGCCGATCCGGATCGCGCTGGCGACGGTCTCGGGATTCTCGACTGGTTTTCCGATCACCAGCGGCGCGGCGCCGGCGGCCTGGTAACCGTTGAGCTCGGGACTCTCGGCGTATTCCTTGAAGCCCTTCCAGTAGGCCGTGATGTTGCCGGCGTTGCCGACGGGGATCGACAGCAGATCGATCGGGCCGATTTCGTCGGAGATCTCGAAGGACGCCGTCTTCTGGCCCTGCAAGCGAAACTCGTTGACCGAGTTGACCAGGCTGATCGGATGCTTCCGGGCGAGTTCGCGCACGAGTTCGAGAGCGACATCGAAATTGCCGGCGAGAGCGATCACCCGGGCTCCGTAGATCAGCGCCTGAGCGAGCTTGCCGGCGGCGATCTTGCCGTCGGGGACGAGCACCGCGCAGGTCATCCCGGCCCGTGCGGCGTAGGCCGCGGCGCTGGCGGCGGTGTTGCCCGTCGAAGCGCAGATCACGGCCTCGGCGCCCTCGCGCGCGGCGGCGCTGACGGCACAGGTCATACCGCGATCTTTGAACGAGCCGGTCGGGTTGGAGCCCTCGATCTTCAGATAGACATCGGCGTCAACACGCTCGGCGAGCCGCGGCGCGGGCACCAGCGGGGTCGAGCCCTCCTGAATGCTGATCACCGGGTCATCCGGCTCGAATGGAAGACGGTCGCGATACCGCTCGATCAAGCCCGGCATCAGGCGTCGAACTCCTCTTCGATCACGCGGATCAGGCGCGGCCGAGCTTGGACAAACGGCAGAGCGCGAATTTCGTCGACGGCGGCGGCGAAGCTGCTTTCGAGTGTCGGGTGCGTGACCATAACCAGACGTGCGGCGTCGCCGGCATCCTGCTGATTGAAGTTGCGCACGGAGACGCCGTGATCGCCGAGTTTCGCGGCGACCTCGGCAAGTACGCCGGGGCGGTCATCGACCTCGAGGTGCAGATAAAACGCCGATTCGACGTCGGCGACGATCGTCGCCGGCGCGGCCTTCGGGCGCACACGCGGAGTGCCGGCGAGAATCGAAACCAGATCGCCGAGCACCGCGCTGGCGGTCTGGATCCCTCCCGCTCCCGGGCCGCTCATCGTGATCTCGGTGATCGACGGTGACTCGACGGTGACGGCGTTGAACGACCCGTGCACGCTGGCCAGCGGATGGCTCGGATAGAGAAAGGCCGGGAAGACACGCACGCTGACCCCACCGTCGATGCGCTCGGCGGTGCCGACGAGCTTTAGTACGAGATCGAACTCCCGGGCGTAGGCGATGTCATCGGCGGTGAGGTTCTGAATTCCTTCGTAGGCGACCTGGTCGAGTTTGACGTCGACCCCGAAAGCAAGCCGGGCGAGGATCGCCATCTTCGCCGCGGCGTCGCCCCCGCCGACATCGGCGACCGGGTCGGCCTCGGCATAACCGAGATCCTGCGCCTGCTTGAGCGCCGCGTCATATGACAGGCCGCCGCGCGCCATCTCGGTGAGGATGTAATTGGTGGTGCCGTTGACGATTCCGTGAACGCGCTCGATGTGGGCGCCGGCCAGCGATTCCTCGATCACGCGGATCGCCGGCACGACCCCGGCCACGGCGGCCTCGAACAGCAACGGCACGCCGGCCGAATCGGCGGCGGAAAAAAGCGTGCGACCGTGTTCGGCCAGTAGTGCTTTGTTGGCGGTGATCACCGGCTTGCCGGCGGCGAGCGCGCGGCCGACGTAGTCCAGCGCGGGCTCGATGCCGCCGATCAGCTCGACGATCACATCGGAGTCGCCGAGGATCTGATCAAAATCGCCGTGACCGCGAGTCAGGACGTCGCCGATCACCGGCTCTTTGCCGGTGAGTGCCGCGATCGATGCTGCGCGTTCGGCGACGAGACCGGCGAACGACCCACCCACCGTGCCGCGCCCGAGCAGGCCGACCTTGACCGGCTGCGGCATGATCAGGCCCCTCCGTCGGCGAGCGTCGGCGACGTCATCGGCCGACGTCCCGCGCGCCGAGGTCGGCGTGGGTCTCGCGGCGCACGACGACGCGGGACCGGCCCTCCGAGCAGAAGATCACCGGCGGGCGCGTCACGCCGTTGTAGTTGCTCGCCATCGCGTGGCCGTAAGCGCCGGTGGCCGGTACGACCAGTGTGTCGCCGACGCGCGGCTCGTGGAGCATCACCTCGGGAAGAATCACGTCTCCGCTCTCGCAGTGCATGCCGACGACACGGACATCGCGCGTCGGCCGCTCGCCGGCGCGATCGGCGATCCGGCCGGTGTACTCGGCCTGGTAGAGCATCGGGCGAATGTTGTCGGACATGCCGCCGTCGACGGCGACGTAGCTGCGCACGCCGGGGATCTCCTTGACCGTGCCGACGGTATAGGCGGTCACGCCGGCATTGCCGACGAGCCAGCGGCCCGGCTCGACCATGATCTTCGTCTGATCGCCGAAGTACTGGCTGACGGCGCCTCGAATCGTCGCGGCGTACTCGCCGATCTTCGGCGGGTGATCGTGCTCGAGATAGGGAATGCCAAACCCGCCGCCAACATTGACGACCTCGCACCTGACCTCAAAGGCCGCCAGCACCTCGGCTGCGGCGCGGAATATCTCGACGTCGAAGAACTGACTGCCGAGATGGCAGTGCAGGCCGGCGAAATTGGGAACTTTCTGGATCGCCTGTTCGACCTGCGAGAGCGGAATGCCGAACTTGCTGTCGACCTGTCCGGTCTGGATATAGGCGTGAGTTGAAGGCTTGAGGCCCGGCGCGACGCGGATCAGCGTGCGCGGGCCGCCGGGCGGGAGGATCGCCTGGAGGCGGTCGATCTCGTCGAAGCTGTCGACGACGATGTAGCCGATCTCGGCCGCGATCGCCTGCTCGAGCTCGGCAGGTGTTTTGTTATTACCGTGCATCAGAATCCGCCCGGGCTCGAAACCGCCTTTCAGGGCGAGGTGCAGCTCGCCGCCGGAGGCGACGTCGCAGTACACGCCCTCGGCCGCCATCAACCTGTACGCGGCGGTGCAGGGGAATGCCTTCGAGGCGAAGAGGACGCCCGTCTCGGGACCGAACGCGGCGACGACGGCGCGGGCGCGGGCGCGCAGATCGCCCTCGGCGAAGATGTAAGCGGGAGTGCCGTACTCGGCGGCGAGTTCGGTCACGTCGCAGCCGCCGATCTCGAGCCGGCCGGCCTCGTTGACGCGTGCGTCGATCGGGTACGGCGGACCCAGCGGCCCGGCCTCGGCGAAGCCCTCCGCCTGCGCCTGCTCGGTGTTCTGCTCTAGAGACATTTCGCGAGCGGTAAGTATGGCGGACACGCGGCCGGCCACGCCGGAACCGCGGTCAGTCGCGGTCAGGCCGAGCACTTGGCGCAGGTGCCGAGCAGCTCGGCTTGGTGCTCGACCCGCTGGAAGCCGTGTTCGCCGGCGATCTTCCGGCTCCAGTCCGCAAGCGAGCAGTCGTGGAGCTCGACGACCTTGCCGCAGTCGCGGCAGGTGAGGTGGTGATGGTGCCCGGCGCGACAGGCGCGGTAGGCGGTTTCGCCGTTGGGACGGCGGATCGCGTCGATCTCCCCCGCCTGGGCCAGCCGGCCGAGATTGCGGTACACGGTCGCCAGTCCGACCCTGGAGTCGGCGGTACGGAGCTGTTGGTGCAACTGCTGAGCCGAGAGCGCGCGATCGCTCGCGCCGAGCGCGTCAATGATCGCTCTGCGCTGCTCGGTGCGCCGAGTCGCCGGCTCTTGGTTGGCGGGTGAGGTCATCGAAGGGGTCGGCGTGAGATTGTCGTGAGGGTTTATCGAGACGTCGTCGTGAGGCGATCGAACTCGTTGTTATGAGAATCATTATCAATTGTACTACGCTCGCCGGCAGATGCGACAGATCGGACTCGCCCTTGATTCGCCTTTGACCGTATTTGAGCCGGCGTTCGCCCAGCGAGCGCTGCTGGCGGTCCTTTGCGTCGCCGTTATCGCCGGCGCGCTCGGATCGACGATCGTCTTGCGAGACCTGCCGTTCTTTGTCCACGCGATCGGCGCGGGGGCCTACCCGGCGCTCGTTCTCGCGATCGCGTGGGGAGTTTCGCTGGCGCTCGCGGGGCCGGTCGGCGCGCTGATCTTCGCCGGGTTGCTGTGGTCGGCGACGCGCGGATCCGCGACGGTCGACGGCCGTGGGCGTGACACGCGGACGGGCATCCTCGTGGCCCGCTCGCTGGCCGTCGGGGCGATTCTGACGGCGGTCGCCGGTTCTTCGAGCGGCCTCCAGGAGACACTACCGCCACACGCGTTGCTGTTCGGTTCGGTGCTGGCCGTCGGAACGGGGCCGCTCACGACCGTCGCGCTCGCGGCCGGCGGAGCGGCGATCGCGTCCTACGCCTTCGGCGCCCGGTGGCTGGCCGCCGGTTTCGATCCGGGCGCGGCACGGCAGCTCGGGGGCGCCCGGCTCGACGCAGTGCTGCTGGTGACCGTCGCGCTGGCCGTCGCGGCCGCGCTGCCGGTGACCGGATCGCTGATGGCCGGCTCGCTGCTGGTGATTCCCGCCGCGACGGCCCGGATGATTAGCAACCGCGCCCCTCGTCTGACCGCCGCGACTTTGTCGATCGCGATGCTCGAAGGAGTTCTCGGCTTGTATCTCTCACTGGTTTTTGACTTGCCGCCCGGCGCGACGATCGCCGCCGTGGCCGGAGGCGCGTTCCTGCTGGCGGCTACGACCCTTTGGGCGTCGCGCCGCTTACCCGCGGCCGGCGGCCGGCGTTCCGCACAGGCGATCACGGCGGCGGCCGTGTCGATTTCGCTGGCCGCGATCATCGGCGGGTGTGGATCTGACGACACCCGCCGGACAGGCGGCGGCGAACAGACCGTCGTCGTCGCGACAACTACGCACGTCGCCGACATCGTCCGCCAGGTCGGCGGCGAGACGATCGCGGTGACCGGCTTGCTCAAGCCCGGCTCCGACCCGCACGACTTCGAGCCCGCGCCGAGCGACGTCGCCACGCTCGCCGAGGCACGGGTAATCTTTCGCTCCGGCGGCGATGTCGACGCCTGGCTCGCCGCGGCGATCAAGGCATCCGGCGCGACGCGCACGCCGATCGACCTGTCCGGCGCGGCGGTTTTGATCGGCGCCGCGAACGGCCATAACGCCGGCCCCGGAAGCGCCGACGGTGCGTTCAACGCTCACTGGTTTCTCGGCCCGAGCAATCTCGAATCGGTCGCGAGGCTTGTCCGCGACGAGCTGATAAAGGCGAACCCCGGCGCGCGCGAGACCTACCGCGCCAACACCGACCGCTACATCGAGCGCATCCGCGCGACCGACACGGCACTGCGCGCGTGCGTCAGCGAGATTCCGGCGGCCGACCGCGTCGTCGTCGCCGATCACAACGATTTTGAATACCTCACCGCGCACTACCGGATCGTCACCGGAGCCCGGCTGCGCGAGTCCGGCGCGGCCGAGCCCTCCGTGCGCGATCTCCAGCGAGAGACCGATCAGGCGCGCAGGGCTCGTTCCCGGGCGTTCGTGACCGGAAAAGGCGAAGGCGTGCTGCTGGCCAGACGGGTCGCCGGCAAGCTGAACATCCCGCTGATCGAGCTCTACGCCGATTCGCTCGACCGGGCCGGGCGGCCGGCGTCGACCGCGCTCGGCGCGATCGCGTACGACACCGGTGAGATCGTCGCGGCCCTCTCCGACGGCGAGGTCAGGTGCGAGGTTCCGGAAAGTTGAGCGGCTCGCTGATCAGCGCGCGAGGCGTCGATCTCGCCTACGAGGCCGGCGGCGAACCGGCGCTGACCGGGGTCGACCTGGAACTACCGGCCGGCGAGCTGGTGATTCTGCTCGGACCCAACGGCGGCGGCAAGACAACTCTACTGCGCGGGTTGCTCGGCGAGATCATCGTATCGGCCGGCTCGTTGGGGGTGGGCGCGCCGGTCGCGTACCTACCGCAGCACGACGTTTCGAGGACGGATTTTCCCGTTTCGGCGCTGGAGGTCGTACTAATGGGAACGCTCGCCGAGCGGCGCCTCTGGCAGCGCCCACGGCGCTCCGACCGGCTTCGCGCGCGCGATGCGCTCGACCGGGTCGGACTACGCGAGCGGGCCGGCGCCGCTTATGGCGAGTTGTCCGGAGGACAGCGCCGGCGAGTTCTGCTGGCGCGGACGATCGTGCGGGACACGCCGGTGATTCTGCTGGACGAGCCGCTCGCCGGCGTTGATCCGGTGTCGGCGGATGTCATCAACAACACGCTCGGCGCGCTGCGTGATACGGGCCGGCTGGTACTGGTCGCTTCGCACGACATCGAGCAGGCGCGCCGCGCGGATCGCGTGCTCTGCCTCAACGGCCGGCTGGTCGCCGTCGGCGCTCCGGCCGAGGTCCTGACCGAGCCTCTGCTGCGCGAGACCTACGCCGCCGACCTGACGCTGATCCCCACGACCGACGGCCACGGCAATCCCGCCGGAGACGTCGCGGCGATCGAACATCACCATCACCACTGAGCGGACCCTCGTGCCACTGGCTTCACTACTCGATCCGCTCGGCGGAGACTTCGGGCTTTTGACGGTGCTCGAGATGCTCGTCGTCGGAGCCGGCTGCGGCGCCGTCGGCGTCTGGATGGTTGAGTTCGGCCGGGCCTTTCTCGCCGAATCGTTCACGCATGCGCTGCTCCCGGGCCTGGTGCTCGCCGTACTCGCCGGAGCGAGCCTGGTCGCCGGTGCGCTGGCCGGCGTCGTCGGCGCGCTGGTTCTGACGATGCTGACCGAACGGGCGCCGCGCGTGTCACCGGCCACCGCGACCTCGGTGACGGTCACCGTACTGGTCGCCGCCGGGGCGCTGCTCGCCGGCGCCGGCGAGAGTCCCGTTTCGCTTGAAAATCTTTTGTTCGGCGATCCGCTGGCCTCGTCGGAGCGCGATGTCGTCGTCGGGCTTGTGCTCGCCATCGCTCTGGCGGCCGCGCTCTGGCTGTCGCATGAGCGGTTCACGGCGCTGGCGTTCGACCGGGGATCGGCGGCGGCGCTCGGCGTGCGACCGGCGAGAACTGAAGCGGCACTGCTCGGATTGCTGATATTCGCGGTCGTCGTTTCGGCGAACGCAGCCGGCAGCCTGCTCGCGCTCGCGTTGATTACGGGACCGGCGCTCGCGGCGATCGCGCTGAGCCGGCGGATCGGGCAGGCGATCGTGATCGCGGCCGCGATCGGCGCGCTGTGCGGAGCCGGCGGGATCTACCTCTCCTATTACGCCGACTGGCCGGCGAGCGCGGCGATCGCGCTGCTGGCATCGTTTGCCCCGGCCGTCGGCGGCGGCGTGGCGGGCTTCGCACAATTAGTCGAGCGGTGACGGCCTCAATCGCCGCTCGCTGGACCGACGGCGCGGTGGCCGATGAGGCAACCGGTCGCCACGGCCCAGAGCGCGCCGGCGCCAAGCAACTCCCACGGCCAGTCGAGCAGGTTGGCCAGCGGGAACGCGACCACGGCCGGCGCAAACAGCCACGCCGATTCGCGCTCGGGCGCCGCGGCGCGAATCGTGCGTAGAACGAGCTGCGCGGTCGCTGCGTACCACGCTAGGACGGCGACGAGGCCGACGATTCCCAGCTCGACCCAAGTCTCCAGCGGAAGGTCGTGAGCGTAGGCCGTCGGCCGTGGGCGATACTCAAGTTGACGATCGCGCGACGCGATCATGAACGTACCTGCGCCGAAGCCGGTCAGTGGTCGCTCCATGCCGGTGCCGACGCCGGCCCGCCAGATGTCCGTCCTGCCGTGGCTAGCGTCGCGATCACCGCCACAGGGACCGCCACGGTCCGCAAGCACCCCGCCGACGGTTGCCGCGAGTGCCACGATTGCGACGATTGCGATCCAGCGTCGGCTCGCGCCACCACCGGATGCAATCACGCTGGAGCCAGCCATCAGCGCCACCAAGGGGACCAGTGCCACGACCGTCCGACCCGTGCTCGCATCGCCCAGTTCTCCGCGCAGGATCAGCGTACTGGCGGTCACCGCCACGATCAGACCAAGGGCCTGCGGCCCGGCGGCGCGGTTGCGTGGAGCGAGCGCGACCGCGGATGTCAGCGCCAGCGCCGCCAGCGCGATGCCTGTCCGGTTCGCGGTGAGCGCCACGGTAAGGCCAAGCAGCCAACCTGTCCCGAGGCCGGCAAGCGACAGCCACCGCCTACCGGTCGTCGTCGCTGCAACCGCCACGGGCAGAGCACCGGCACAAACGAGTGCCAGCGCCGGCGGGTACTCAAACGGCCCAGCGGGCCGCCACGACCCGCAGATCTCGAGTGCGTACGGCTCGAGTGCCGCAAGTGTCGCGACTATTCCGGACCATGCACAGCCGACCGCCGTTAGCAGCAGGATGATCGCGTGATTCCACGGCCCGGGAAGCGTTGCCGCCGCCACGACAATCGCCGCGAGAGCGAGAACCGAAATTGCATCGCCGAACGCGTCGGCCGGTTCACCGATCGTCCACGCGGCGCTTATGGCGGTGACTGCCGCAACTGCCGTCAGTGCGGTGACGACCGGCGCGCGAACGCTTCGGCCGGCGGCATCGGGCACCCACCAGAGCGCTCCGACGACAGCCAGTGCGGCCAGAGCGGTAACGGCGCCGCGAGCGTTGTCCGCGTACCCACCTCGCCAGACGACCGCGAGGGCGACGGCGGTGAGCAGGGCCAGCCAGCGCCAGCTAACGCCCGCACGAGCAGCTACACCGCTCACCGTTGCTTAGTAACTATCCCAAAACCCTGACATACCCGAATACGGCTGCAAATCTTCGCCTGACCGGCTCCTCGGGCACCGAAATAGCGCGGCTATTGCGGCACCCTGCGTCACCGCCCATGCTCGATTTTCGCTCGTCTCGGGCA
>JBASWU010000107.1:0-3375 GCA_049276635.1 Solirubrobacterales bacterium
GGCGGGGGGAAGGCCGCCGGGAGGAGTCCGGCCCAGTCCTCGACCGGTAGATCCGCGCCGGCCGCGGCGAGCGAATCCGGCGTGGTCTCGGGCAGGGTGAACACTTCGGCGTCGCACAGCTTCTCGACCGACTCGCGGTTCGAGCGCTGCATCGACGTCGGCGTGCGGGGCCAGGGAGATAGGACCACGGCGAGCACCGCGACACCTTCGCAATGGAGACGATCGACTGTCAATCGAGTGTCGCTGATCGTGCCGAGTCCGGGATGAGTGACGACGACGACGGGCAGCTCGCTCCGCTTGATCAGGTCGAGCACGCTCAGCGGGGGTTCCAGCGACAACGGAACCAACAGCCCGCCGACGCCTTCGCAGACGATCACGTCTGAGGTCGCGGCCACGCGCTCGAAGGCGTCGTCGATCGTCGCCGGCGCGATGCGCGTGCCCGCGACCCGAGCGGCGAGGTGCGGCGATACGGCCGGGCCAAACGTGTAGGGAGTGACTTGCTCCGGAGTCTGCCAGCCGGTGGCCGCCGCCAGCAACTCGTGGTCGAGCGGCCACTCCGAGCTTGGTTGGTCGAGACCCGTAACGACCGGCTTGAAGGCTCCGACTTTGTGACCCTTGGCGGTGAGCGCGGCGACGATACTCGCCGCTACAACCGATTTGCCGACGCCGGTCCCGGTGCCGGTGACGAAGACTCCGCGCGAGGTGCCGGGTGCGTCACGCAACGCTCGCCAGTTCGTCCTCGTTGTCGTCGGGGACGAACCGCGCCGGCGCGGCGAACTCGCCCGGCATACCGGTCGAAGCGTCGAAGCCCGCGGCCTTGGCCGCGAGCGCGAGAACGCGCGCGGCCGAACGCAGCTCGTCGGGCTTATGTGAAGCCATGACCGAGATCCGCAGGCGACAGAGGCCGGGGGCCACGGTCGGCGGGCGGATCGCCTGCGCGAAGACCCCGCGCTCGAGCGCCTTCTCGCTCATCCGCATCGCCGAGTCGGCGTCGCCGGTGATCAGCGGCACGATCTGGCCGCCTTTCGGATTGACATCGAAGTCGTGGCGAGCCAGCTCGCGGCGAAAGAGTTCGCTGTTTTGCCGCAGGCGGTGAACGCGACGCGGCTGCTCGATGAGGATCTAGAGCTCCTCGGCCGCCGCCGAGGCGACCGGCGGCGCCGGCGCCGTCGAGAAAATGAACGAGCGTGCGGAGTTGACCAGATAGCGCGCCATCTGCGTGTCACAGGCGACGTAAGCGCCGTAGGCGCCGAGCGCTTTGCCGAGCGTGCCGACGATCACGTCGACATCGTTTGTCAGCCCGGCGGCGGCGACCGCGCCGCGACCGCCCTCACCCACCGTCCCGATCGCGTGTGCCTCGTCGACCATCACGCGGGCGTCGTGGTCCCTCGCCAAAGCGACGATCCCATCGAGCGGAGCGAGGTCGCCGTCCATGCTGAAGACGCTGTCGGTGACGATCAGGCTGCCGCGGCCGCGCGCTTGGCGCAGACCCCAGGCGAGGTGCTCGAGATCGCCGTGGTCGTATATGAAGGTCTCGCCGCGAGAGAGCCGGCAGCCGTCGATGATCGACGCGTGATTGCACTGATCGCTGAAGACGACGTCGCCCTCCTGTGTCAGCGCCGGGATCAAGCCGCAGTTGGCGAGGTAGCCGCTGCCGAACAGCAGCGCGGCCTCGGTGCCCGTGAACTCGGCGAGGCGCTGTTCGAGACGGCGGTGGATGGTCATGTTGCCGCTGATCAGGCGCGAGCCGCTCGATCCGACACCCCAGCGGCGAGCGGCGTCGGCGGCGGCCTCGCGCACGCGCGGGTGGTCGGCCAGGCCGAGGTAGTTGTTGGAGCACATCACGAGCACCGGTTTGCCGTCGAGCAGGACGCGGGCGCCCTGGGGACCGGAGATAAGCCGCATACGACGGTAAAGACCGCGATCTTCGAGGTCGGCTAGATGCTGTTCGATGTCGGTCACGGCTAGTACCCAAACGTAGCGTTGAGGTTGACCGTAATTTACGGCCGAGTCCGGACGGAGAGCGGCGTTCTAACGGCCGCTCCACCGCGGTGGACGCTCTTGCGCGAAGGCCTCGACGCCCTCGCGGAAGTCGTCGCTCAAAAAGCACCGGCGTCGCAGCTCGACCAGCTCCGCCTCGACCGCGGGGTCGAGCGGCGCGTGCGTCAGGAGCGTGCGGATCATGCGCTTGTTCCCGGTCAGGCTCAGCGGCGCGTTCGCGGCGACCGTGGCGGCGAGCGTCAGCGACTCGGACCCGACTTGCCCGGCTTCGAAAACCGAGTTGACCAGGCCCCAGTCCATTGCGCGCCCGGCGTCGATGTTGATCGCGGTGAAGAACAATTCGCGCGTGCGCGCGGCCCCGATCACCTGGAGGAACTTGTCGAGACCGGCGTGGCTGTAGACCAGCCCGAGCTTGGCCGGCGGCATGCCGAGCTTGGCGGCGGAGGAGCAGACGCGCAGGTCGCATGCGAGCGCGAGTTCCAGACCGCCGCCGATCGTGTGCCCGTTGAGCGCGCCGATCGTCGGGTAGGGGAACTCCTCGATCGCCGCGATCGCTTCGGTGAAGGGATGCGCGACCAGCTTCTCGGCCTCCTCGGCGAAGCGATCTTCGGGCAGCCCCCCGATGTCGTAGCCGGCGCTGAAGACCTCACCGCTCCCGGTGACGATCAGGCAGCGAGCGGCGATGCGCGGAACTTCGCGCGCGAGCGTGTCGAGGATCTCGTGATCGAGCGCGCCACGCTTGTCCGGGTTGTCGATCCGCAGGCGCGCGACGTTGTCGGCGGGCTCGTCGTAGATCAGCTTGCCGCCGGCGAGTTCGCGTGTCTGGCCCGTTTTCATGCTGCGCGACTTTACCGCGGGCAGGCGGCAAAGTCGTGAGAAAACGGTGGCGGCTGGCCGGTTACTCGATCACGACCAGCGCGTCGCCCTCGGCGACGGCCTGGCCCTCCGTGCAGAGGACCTCCTTGACGACGCCGTCGTCTTCCGTTTCGACGGGCATCTCCATCTTCATCGACTCGAGGATCACAACGGTGTCGCCTTCGGCGATTTCGTCGCCTGGCTTGACCTCGATCTTCCAGACTGTGCCGGTTATGTGGGCTTGAATCTCGCTCATTGCGGAGCCTCCGGGCGGACGGGCGGTAACGAAACGCTCGATGCGTCTCGATTGCGTGGCACGATATCCGCTCCGATGGCGGAAAGCAGCGACACTTCAAGCCCGGGCGTCACGCCGGCCGGCGCCGACCACGTCGGCCACGTGGTCGTTGCCGCCTACAACGAAGCCGACCTCATCGCGCGGACGGTCGCGGCGCTGCACGAGGTGTTTCCGTATGCGACGGTGATTGTCGCCGACGACGGCTCGGCCGACGGTACGCGCGC
>JBASWU010000108.1:0-9077 GCA_049276635.1 Solirubrobacterales bacterium
CGTCGACGGCTGTAGTGTTCTTTTCACGGCGTAGGTCTCCCATGTGTTGTCTTTGAATCGGACTTCGGGAACCTACGCCGTACTTACGACGGCGCCGGTGGATTTACAGCAGTTTTGAGACGCGGCCGATCTCTCTCCCAGCACAGCGATTCCAACTCGTTTGACCCCACAACTCATAAGACCCTTTCCCTGTGATTCTCAAAGTTGGCATATGTGCCTTGACCCTGCACCTCCCGTCGAGATCCTGACTATTTATGGGATCGCTTGGGTACTCATATGGATTTGCCGTCCCTCCAGGCACCGGATCCACCTGCATGAATCGCCCAATCCTAGGCCCATACAACCGCACCCCCATCGCAATCGTCCCGCCTGTCGTCAGCGCCTCGCGCTGTTTGGTCCCGTGAAACCCGTACCGCGCCCCACTCGGCAGGTTCGTCGCCGGCACACCGAACTCGTCTATCCGCGTGATGTTCGAGAGGTTTCCCGTAAGGTCGCTCTCGGCGACGATGTCGCCGCGCAGGTTGGATATCAGGATTCTCGGCGTCCCGGTGTTCGCGCTACGCACCTCGATGTCGCCCGAGGCGCCTTCGGCGTAACGAGTCCAGTTGGCGCCGGTGGCGATCCAGGCCGGCGAGTCTGAGTCGTCGGTGTAGGCATATATGTCGGTCCCGGTTTGGGCGCCGCTCTTGACCTTCGTGCTCACGCGATGCAGCGGGTCAAGGTTGATCGTTTGAGTCGTTGCGTCTTGGCTGATGCTTCGCGCCAGGTCGTTGACGTAGTAGGTCGCCCTCAAATCCGAGGAGCCGCCGGCGTCTGCCTGGGGCACGGTGGTGATGCGGCCGAAGGCGTCGTAGTTGTAGCCGGGGTTGGTCAGGCGGTCGGCGGCGTCATAGGTGTTTGTCTGCGTAACACCACCGGAGGTGTCGCAGGAGCCACTTGCCAGCGGAGGCGCGGTCCGCTTGGTTAGGCGATTCGAGTCGGCGTCAAAGCCGTAGCTACGAGTCGTGCACTTAATTCCGCCGTCATCGACCCAGTCGGTCGCGCGCGTCAATCTTCCGGCGGCGTCATAGCTGTAGGACTGAATCGTGTCTTGACCGGCCTCGGCGAGATCGCCTCGAATGTTGACCATCTGTCCGTGCGCGTTCTCGGCGGCCGTGTTGGCGAAGAGCGTGCAATTGGACGAGCAGCCGGTGGTCTTGGTATAGCGGAGCCTGGTTGACGCGCCCGCCGCGTCATAGTCGTACGCCTTGGTGATGCCGCCGGGAAGCGCAGTCGTGACGAGTCGGCCGTCGGCGTCGTGCTCCGCTAAAAAGGTACCCGCGCCCGAGTCCGCGACGGTGGTCAGATCTCCGGTGACCGCGTCATAGCCGTAGGTCCTGGTGGCCTTCCCGTCATTGGTGGATTTGACCCGCGACAGCCCGTCGTAGCTGGTAACCGAGCCGTGGCCGGCGGCATCCTGATAGTTGGTCATGCGCCCTAGCGAGTCAAAGGTTCGAGCGACGGACTTGTATACGGTGCCGTCGGAGTTGATCGAACGGGTGATTTCCTCGCGGCCGGTCGTTGGGCTAAAGACGTGTTCGGTGGTCTTGACCGCCACTCCGGCGGTCGAGCCGGCGACTGATTCGCGCACCACGCGTCCGGCGAGGTCATAGGTCTTTAGCGACCTACGGTTGTTCGTTCCGCCGTCGGCGTTGGTAACCGTTTCCCACAAGGTCTGTGGCTGACGAAGGTAGTTGTATTCGATGGTCCGCAGCGGAAGTTTGGCGAGACCGGATGTGCTCGGCTGCGCGCCCGGTGAAACTTTGCAGGGCAACCCGATCCATTCGGGTTTGTTTCCACACGAGGAGTGGTCGGGGTTCGCGCCGGCCGTGTAGTAGATGGTTTTCGTCGTGCTCGGCTCATTCGATGCCTGCGATCTTGGCTGGAATCGCTCTGTCTCGAGACCGTCCGAGTTGAGCGTGGCGCGACGTTTGATGTTTAGCTTTCCGGTGCCGGGATCAGTGACCGTCTCGCGCGGGATCCGGAGTTTCCACTCCTTCTCCGTGGCCCCGTATGTCATGGTCGTCGTCCGGGTGTCACTTATCGTCCCGACGGTGGCGCGACCCGCTTGATCGATGCCACTGTTTACAAGCGCCGACGATCGTGTCGTGGTCGGTAAGTCAAGCGGCTCGGTGGTGGGGTCGGTCGTAATCGCCGAGCCCTCGTGGCCCGATACGCCGTCGGGGCCGGCTTTGTCTTTGCAATCTCCAGATGTCAGCGGCGATCTCTCGTCGTAACAAGTCTGTGTAATGGCTCTTGCCTGCTTCCGCGAGCGATCCTCCATCTGTACGAGACGTTCTGGGCCGACCGTGCGGACGAGATGGCGTCGCGCGTCTAAAGAGCCGGGCACATCGGTGTAGGTGTTCTGCGTGTCCCATCGCTGGGCAAATTCAAGCCGCGCCGAAGCCGTAGGTTGAGCCATCGCGCGGGCGCGATTCTCGGCGCTCAGGCTGCGAGTGACCTCACCGTACTTGCTGTATTCGGTGACGTTGACGCGATCACCGGGCTCGCGGGCGTTTACCTCTCGGCCAAGTGGATCGAGGTAGCTGATTGACGCTTTCGAATACTCGGATGCAGTCGCCGGGTAGCCGGCCGGCTGCTGGTCCGGAGGGAAGACGGCCGTCGCCATGAACGGGCCGTTCTCCTGGCCCCACTCGCTGGTTCTGGCCTGGGAGAAGTCGAACGGGGCGGCGGCTCCGTGGGTCGGGACGTAGTAGCGCAGGCTCCAAGTCGCAGCGCCGCCGGCAAGGTTGGGACGCGAGACCTTGTCCACGCGGCCCGACCTATTGTCCTCCGGAAGCGGCCGATACGAGATATTGAACGCTTCTTCGCCGGGAGGGCGGACGCTCGCGAGCGAGTTGTCTGTCGGTGGGAAACCGGGGGTTCCGGAATACGTGTAGGTGTAGGTGGTCTTGAGCGCAGGCGAAATTCGGGGATCCCACGCCTCGATCAATCGGCCCCAGACGTCATAGGCATAACTTGCAACCGGGATCTTGCACATATTGGTCAGGTCACAGATGACTCCGTTTCCAGTCGATAGTTCCGGCGCGTATGTGCGCAGCGTGACACTCGAGAGCCGCTTAACGGTGACGTGGAAGGGTGCGGGCAGCGCAATGCTTATGTAGTTGTACTTCAGGGCCTGACATCCCGTGCCCAGATTCGACCACGTGTCCGAACAGGTGACTGTTCCGGAAGCCGCAACTGCCGTGCTGAGATAAGACCTGCCGTCGGCGAACGTGTAGGTCAGCTTGGTCGAGTCCGGGGTGCCGAGTTCGGCGATGCTGACCGGGACAAATGTGCCCGTCGCCGCACTTGAATCTGGACGTTCGAACGTCGTGACGGTCCCGCTGTCGCGATCGGTGAGTGTGAAGCGCACTGTTTTTGTGGGGATGCCGGGATCGCCCTCGCGAGCGAGTTCCAGCGATTCGAGACCCACTTCCGAGATGTACTTGCCGGTGGCTTCGTCAAGCTCGAACGACATGATGGAGTTCTGGCTATCAGTCACCTCGACGAAGGGGTAGCGCTCCTCTTCGGGCAGACCGACATCTGCGTTGTCCGTCAGCGCGACATAGTCCGAGCCGCTTGACTCGGCTGGCTGGCCGGCTCTCCATCCGGGTCCGAATATGCTCAGATAATCGTCGGCTCCATATCTCGAGTTATATGTGCGCGACACCGTGAGCGGTGACTTGAACGCGTCGATGCTCACATCCGTACTCGACACCGCGAGGTTTCCGGTCACGAGGTCAACGCTTCCGGGTCCGAGATTGGCGGTGTCGTCGTTGGTGTCTTTGCCACCGTGGTCATAACGCACCGTTACATCCTCGGAGCCCCGCTGCGCAATCGGCGTCGACCCCTCGATGCGTGCCGCAAAGAAAACTTCCCCATCGGGCAGACGTGATTGCACGTCCCACGGCGATGAACCGGGCGGAAGCGGTAGCCGTAGGCAGTCGAGGTCCACCACCCAGCGTTCACTGGTTCGAAAGCTTTGTCCGTTGATCTGAACAGCATTCAGCGCCACTGGCCAACCCCCCAAGGCCGAGAGCTTTGCGCCGCTCGATTCACGTTGCACGCAGCTGGTGTCAACGTCAATCCATGTTCCGTTTCGGAAGCTACGCCACATCAGACGCCCGGCGCCAGACGAGCCCGCCGGAATCGGTCCGCCGGTTTCCAGCCTGTTCTGCTGAATCTGGAGCGGGACGTAGCGCGAACTGGCCTGGCCCTCGGTGACCGAGGCGATCTCGGCGATACCGACAGCAACCTTAAAGGTTTTCGCTGTCGTCAGGCCGGCGTAGTCTTTAGCCACCACTCGCAAGAAATACGTCCCCGCGGCGAGCGATGACGCGGAGAACGTGCCAGCGAGCTTCAGCGGGCAACTGTTCTTGGAAGGGTCGTTCGCGGCATCGCAGCTAGGTACCGAATTGTTGCTTGCGGTGCGTGAAGTTCCCGCGACTGGATCGGCGAGATTGATATTTCCGCTCGCGTCGGCGCGGAAGAACTGTGTTGTGAGATTCTCGACCCCTGACCGACGATTGCCGGCAGCGTTGGTTGAGCCATCCGTCACCGTTACGACAAACGGCGTGTCTTTGACCATCGTGCGCGCCGCGCCGGTCTGGACAGTTGAATCCAGCGCGAAGGCGCCAAAGCGTCCGCTCAGCGCGACGATCGGAGGCTGATCGTCATTTCTGACCGTGTAATTCGTCGTGCCCGATACGCGTCCGATGATGTCGCGTGAACGGATCGAGACATTTCGCTCGCCGCGCAAATTGGGCACATTCACGACGGCGGCAAATGTGTCGGGGCAATACGAAGAAGGCCCTCCGTCGCAGGCGGGGCCGGCGGTATTGGCGGAGGAATAAGTGCCGTCGACGCCGATCTCGACGGCGGCCCCGTACGGGCTGCTGCCCACACCAAGTCCTCCATCCTGAACCGCCACATACGGGGAAATCGCCGAAGCGTTTCGCCAGCTTTCGGCGGGCATGCCGCTGATCGCCGTAACGGCCGGGCTCTCGTTGTCGCTGAGGTAGAGGTATCCGCCCAGGAAATCGGCGTGCTGGTAGGCGCCGGTGCCGGCGTCGGCGACGATCTCGAAGTAAGCGCCGTTACCCGACGGTCCGCCCCACGTACAGGACGCCCCGCCCTGTGAGCACGCGGTGACCGTCGTGCCGTCGCTCGGCATCACGTTACCGGCGGGATTGCTGAACTGACTGTTGGCATTTGGCCCGAGGTCGCCGCCGACATACATGCCCGCCCATTGACCGGACTGCCACCCGCCGCCGGCTTGGGTCAAGCCAATATTCATGTGAATCCCGCTATGGGCCTTCCGGACATTGGCAAAGTCGGCGCGAACCACCGTTGAGTTGCGAACCGGATCAAACGCCCAGCCACCGTACGCCCAGCCGCTCGTGCCACGGGTCTCGAGGTTGAGCATCGGGTAACTTCCCGCGTATAGGTTACGGAATCCGACGATGCGGCTGGGGTTCGACGCGCCAACGACCCAATAGGTCGGTCATCCAAGACCCATTGGCGTTAGTCGCCTGCACTCCGGCGTTGCCGTACCAGTTGATCACCGGGTCGACCGCGATCGGATAGGCGAGCGCCTCGCCGACGTGACCGATTTCCACATCGAGCCCGCCGCCTGACTTGACGAATTTGGTCGCCACCGATCGACCCTGGGCATCAAACGCGACCGGTGCCGAGACCTCGGCGACGGCTTTGCCGGCGCTGAAAATCTCGGCGTCTCCGGCCTCTCTCAATCGCACTTGAGTGCCGCTCGGCAACCCGAACCGCAGCGGTTGGCGAGCAGGTGATCGCGGCGAGCGCACCAGCCACGAGAACGATGCGCCGAGTGGCGTCGGCTCGACGATCGTGTCGGTATCGGTCGATGTGTTTGCGTAGAAGACCTTGGACCCTGAAAGCACGGCACCGGGCGTGTCGCCTTCAGACAACGTCACCTGCATCGCCTCCGGCGATCCGGCCGGACCGATCAAGACGGGATCTTTCAGGCTTTCGGGAAGGAGTGTCGCGACCGACGCGCGCTTTGGCGCCCAGCCGCCAGGCGATTTCCGTAACTCGGTGTCGACGGCGATAAACGACCCGCCTTTGCCGGGAGTGGCGATCGGTGTCCCTGCCGACTGGACGAGCATCGTTTCCCGGTCGCGCGAATCGCCCTTACCGCTCTTGACGATTCGTGCCTGCGTGGCGCTCTCGTAAGAAATGATTTTCTCACCGTTCCGCAGGGCCGGTGGACTCCAGGCGGGCTCGACGGCTATCCGTGGCTGTGTTTCGCGCGCCACCTTGATCGCCTCCGTGGACTTCAGCGACGCGTACTTGGTACGTGAACTCAAACGCTGGCTGACGGCCTTTGGTGTCGCGAGCGATCGCTTACGTTTCGTTTCGACGGCCGCCAATTTCGTCGCCCAGCGCTTGGCGACCCTTCGTGTGCGGGCGATCGACTTCGGTGCGGGTGGAGCGAGCTTCTTGGCCGGGGCTAGATGCTCAGCACGTACTCGGGGGGTATCGCCGCGCTCTCCGCCGGCATCCAAAGCACCCCAGACCGCCCACACGCTGGCGACAACCGCAAGCAGCGCGACGAGAACTCTCTTGACCGAACTCGAGCCGCCACTGGCAACCATTCCGACCCCCCAAAATTTGAGCGATTTGACAGGTCCCTTGATCCAGCGCGACCCGCTTGGCCTGCCAATCTACAGATAGCGAGGATGAAAAAGTTAAAATATTGTGTAGTTACCCGCGCGGGCGCTGGGCCGCCCGGACACGACCCATTGGATCGCGACGCGCCCTCAGCGCCCGAACGACCAGAGCTTGTTGCCGATGAAGTTCAGTGGCGTGGCGCAGATGATCGCGATCGCTTGGGCCGGGAACTCGCCGACGCCGACGCCGACGAGGGCGGCGAGCACGACGAGGTTGAAACCGAGTGCGATCAGACTGACGACCAGGAAACGGGCGGCCTGGAAGCCCGCGTGTCCGTCGGTCGCCTTGAAGGTCCAGTAGCGGTTCCAGAGGAAGTTGTTGGTGACGCCGAAGCAGAAGGCGATCACCGCGGCGGCGAGGTAGTGCACGTCGAGTTGGCCGCGCGAGAGTTCGTAGGCGACCAGATTCACTACGTAACCGCTGGCTCCGACCGCGCCGAACTTTGCCAGCTGGATCCAGTTGTGCGTCTGGCGCACGCCGTGGCGGACGCGGGTGCGTACGCGAGAGGGCATGGCGATACTGGCGAACTCGTCGTCGGGCAAACGCCCGGTGCTCTCGGAAGTCGAATCGATCACGTCGGTCTCGGCGGTCAGTTGGTCGGGCACGGTCATCTGACTCTACCGGTGGTCGCCGGTGGCAAGGTCGTCAGGCGCCGGGCTCAAGTCCAAAATGCTCAAGCACCAGAGAGTTGACATCAGCGATCGACCAGGTGGTCTGGTGTTCTCGCGAATCGCCGGTCCCGGAGACGATCAGCTGGGCGGCGGAGTCGGCTGCATGCAGCGAGCCGTGAGTGCCGCCGCCGACGTGCGCCACCCCGCCCCAGTCGAAAAACTCAAGCCCCAGCCGCGGCGTGGTGAGCACATCGCCGAGGCCGGCGCAGTGCAGCGCCGACCAGGCGCGGGCCAGGGCGTCCGGGTAGGTCGCGCCGCTAATCTGCTCGTCGGCGACGTGCAGCCCGAGCACCGAGAGATCGCCCTCGACGTCCCAACTCGCGCCGCGCGAGTCGGTGTAGGCGGTCCCGGGGGCGAAGCGCAGTTCGCTGCCGCCTGAGGCGACGGCGGCCTCGTCTCCCTCTAGCCAGAGCACATGCTCGATCGCTTCGAGACCGCGCAGGTCCCGCACGAGCAGCGGCAGCTCGGCACCGCGGCGATCGGGGTCGAGCACGTAGATCGATCCGAAGCGCGCGGCCGGGCTGACGGCCAGCTGGGCCGCACGGGTCTTGCGCTTGCCGTCGCGCGGTTCGGCGATCGACCATCCGGACTCGCCGAGCAGGCCGAGCAGGTCGAAGCCCGCGGCGACCTTGCTGTGCGAGTGATCGGACAAAACGATCACGGCGTGATCGGCCATAAAGCCGCGGTACCCGCCGTAGGCGTCGATGACTTTTTGCAGCTGCTCGTCGGCGTGTGCGATCGAGACGGGCTGGGCGTCGGGACCCTCGCGGTGCGAGTAGTTGTCGTTGTCGGGCAGCGACAGCAGCAGAAAATCGTAGGCGTCGGCGGCGATCATCGCCAGCGCCGCGCAGCTGGCGTGCCGGTCGCGGCGGCCGGGGATTCCGAAGCTGCTGCGGCAGCCGGTTCCCAGAGAGTCGAAGATGTCGCCGTAGACGAGCTGGCTGGGGCCGTGACCGACCCGAGACATTCCCGTGACGCCGGCGATCCGGCCGGGCATGCCGGCGCCGACGAACTCGTGCTCGTGCGGGCCGCGATAGATCATGTATGTAGTGCAGGCGGCGCGCACGCCGGCGGCTTCGAGCCGCTCGAAGAAGGTCGGGGTGTCGCGGCTGAGATGCTCCTCGTTGATCCGGTACACGAGGTCTTTGAGCACGCTGATGACGCCGGACCTTCGGGCCGCCGCGAAGCTGATCCCGTAGTCGACGTAGCGCTGCTCGCCGCGGTGGTACCAGTGCATCGACGGCACGCCGTGGCGGTCGGGTCCGGCGCCGGTTGTGATCGTCGAGGTCGCGACCGGGGTCAGTGACGGAAACGACGAGATGCACTGGTCGCTGCTGAAACCATCGCGCATCAGCCGCGCGAGAATCGGCGCGGTGCCGTCGGCGATTGCCTGGCGCAGCGCGGCGGGCTTCATGCCGTCGATCACCGCGACCACGAGTTTCTTCAAGACGGCGCGCTCATTTCTTTGAGTCTCAGCGCAGCACCCGCAGGCCCTCGTGCTTCTTGGCCTCGCGGCGGCGCGCGCCGAACAGGACGAGAATCGCGAGGATCGGCAGAATCAGCGCGGTGAGCGGTACCAGCAAGGACAGCGCGACCGCCGCGATCGCGGCGAGATCGACCGCGACCGCGAGAACCCGTGTCGACGAGTCGGAAGTGGAG
>JBASWU010000109.1:0-25693 GCA_049276635.1 Solirubrobacterales bacterium
GCCCGGCCGGCCCGAGTTGACCGCGGCGCAGCGCGCGGCGCTCGACGACATCGCGTCGGCGATCGCACGCGGCCACGAAAGCCTGCTGCTTCACGGTGTGACCGGCAGCGGCAAGACCGAGGTCTACCTCGGTGCCGCCGAGGCGTCGCTGGCGCGCGGCCGCGGAGTGATCGTGATGGTGCCCGAGATCGCGCTCACACCGCAGCTCGTCACCCGTTTCAACGCGCGCTTCGGCGATCGTGTGGCGGTGCTTCACTCGCAGCTTTCGGCCGGGCAGCGCCACGACGAATGGCTGCGCCTGCGGCGCGGCGAGGCCGATATCTGCATCGGCCCGCGCTCGGCGGTGTTCGCGCCGATCGAGCGCCCCGGCCTGATCGTCCTCGACGAGGAGCACGACGCCTCCTACAAGCAGGACGGCGACCCGCGCTACGACGCCCGCGAGGTCGCGCTGCGGCGAGCCGAGATCGAAGGCGCCGTACTGCTCGCCGGTAGCGCCACGCCGCGCGCCGAGAGCTGGCTCACCTGCCGCCGTATCACGCTCCCCGAGCGCGTCGACGGGCGCGGCCTGCCGCCGGTCGAACTGCTCGACATGACCGAGGTGCGCGGCGGCGCGCTGCACCCGCAGGCGTCGGCGGCGCTGGCCGAGGTCGCCGGCCGCGGCGAGAAAGCGATCGTCCTGCTCAACCGCCGGGGCTGGAGCAATTTCGTCAGCTGCCGGGACTGCGGCCGGACCTGGGTCTGCCCGAACTGCGACGTGACGCTCGTCTTGCACATGCGGCGCGAAATCATCAGCTGCCACCACTGCGGGCACAAGCAGCGCGTCCCCGACCTCTGCGGCGACTGCGGGTCGTCGAGCGTCGCGCGTCACGGCGCCGGCACCGAGCGTCTCGAACACGACCTGCGCACCTCGCTCGGCGGTCTGACCGAGATCTTCCGCCTCGACGCCGACAGTGCGTCGGGCGCGGGCGCGGGCGGCGTGCTCGGGCGCTTCGAAGCCGCGGACTCGGGCATTCTGATCGGCACCCAGATGGTCGCCAAGGGTCATGACTTTCCCGATGTCACGCTCGGCTTGGTGCTCGATGCCGACGCGACGCTGCGCTTCCCCGACTTCCGGGCCGAAGAGCGCACCTTTGCGCTCGTAGCCCAGCTCGCCGGCCGCAGTGGTCGCGGAAAACTCGGGGGAAGGGTGCTCGTGCAAACCACCGCCCCCGACACCCGCGCCCTCCGGTTCGCCGCGCGGCACGACGCGGAGGGCTTCGTCACCGAAGAACTCAAGCGCCGCGAGGCCTTCGGCTATCCGCCGTTCAGTCACATCATCAAATTGCAGACCGCTTCCGTTGATCAAGCCGAAGCGCTGGCCGCGGCCGACGCGCTCGCCGGCGAGATCGACATCGCCGACGGCCGTCTGCTCGGCCCGACGCCGCTGTTCAAGCGCAGGGGTTTCGAGCGTTTCCAGCTCGAGATCAAGGCCTTCGACCGTGAGCCGGCCGTCGAAGCGGTGCGCGATGCGGTCGATCTCGTGGCCGCCGGAGTAGCCGGCCGAGGGGTGAAGTTCGTCGTCGACGTCGATCCGCAGTGACACCCGGCCTGTATACCCGGCCTATTTACGACTGCCCGCAAGTGACCGCCGATTCAATTACCATGGGGTTCATGGGTGACACCCCCGAGCAGCGCATCGCCGAAGACCCGCAGGCGCAAAACGACGAGCGGGAGCTTGAGCCGGCCGGGTTGACGCCGGCGGAACTGAGGTCCCGCCAGGCCGCGCTCGCGCGGCTGCGGCAGTGGGGCGACCCGGTCTTGCGCAGCGACACGCGACCGGTCGAGAGATTCGACGACAAGTTCAAGGCCGACGTCCGGTACATGATCGAGTTGATGCACGACGCCTTCGGTATAGGTCTCGCCGCGCCGCAGATCGGCCGGTCGCGTCGCGTGTTTGTGTACCAGGTCGGCGACCAGCCGGCGATTGTGCTGGCCAATCCGACCGTGGAGTATTTGTCGCAGGACGAGGAAACCGCGCTTGAAGGATGCCTCAGCCTCGCCAACGTCCAGGTCGACGTCAATCGCCCGGTCCACGTTCGCGTGACCGGCCAGGACATCAACGGCGACGAGATCACGATCGAGGCCTCCGGCCTCGAGGCCCGTGTGATCCAACATGAATTCGATCACCTAAACGGTGTGCTGATCCTCGACCGCGCCAGCAAGGATCAGCGCCGCGCCGCGCTGCGTGCGCTGCTCGAGGCCGAAGAGCAAAGCGGTTTCGCCGCGTAACCGGCGAGCCCGCCGGCCAAGAGCTCACCGATTGCGCACGGTCTACCTCGGCACATCCGACTTTGCGGCGACCGTGCTGCGGCGCGTCGCCGGATCGCGGCACACGCCGGCGCTAGTGGTCACCCGGCCGTCTCGTCCGAAGGGCCGCGGCCAGACAACGCAAGACCCACCGGTGGCGGAGTTGGCCCGCGAACTGGGAATTGAACTTCTCCAGCCGGAGAGTGTCAACGAAACCGGCGCCGTTGACCGCATTCGCGCAACCGGCGCCGAGGCGCTGGTCGTCTGCGCGTTCGGCGCGATCATCAAGGAGCCGCTGCTGTCGATGATGTCGAATTTCAACGTTCACCCGTCGCTGCTGCCGCGCTGGCGCGGCGCCGCGCCGATCGAGCGTGCGATCGCGGCCGGCGATCAACAGACGGGGGTGACGATAATCGAACTGGTCGAGCAGCTCGACGCCGGCCCGATCTGTGCGCAGGCGACGCTGGCGATCGGCCCTGACGACGACTACGGCTCGATCGCACCCCGGCTGGCCGCTCTCGGCGGCGAGTTGCTGGTCGAGGCGCTCGACACCGCGGTGACCGGCGCCCTGCACTGGACCGGTCAGACCGAGGCCGGTGGGCAGGATCGGGTCACCTACGCCGAGAAGATCACCAGAGCGGATCGCACGCTGAGGCCGGCATCGGTCCCGGCGGTCGAACTTGAGAGAATGATCAGAGCACTGACACCACAGATCGGGGCGATGCTGGAAACCGAAGGCGATCCGCTGCGCGTCGAGCGCGCCGTCGTCACGTCCAAACCGGTCGAACCGGGCGTCGCGGTCGAGCTAGACGGACGGCTGCTCGTCGGCACGCCCGAGGATACGCTCGAACTCCTGCGCGTCAAGCCCGCGGGAAAACAGGCGATGGACGTTGCCAGCTACCTGCGCGGCAACGGCGCCCCGGCACTGGTGGGATGATCAACATGTCAAT
This sequence comes from Solirubrobacterales bacterium, assembly GCA_049276635.1. GTDB lineage: Bacteria > Actinomycetota > Thermoleophilia > Solirubrobacterales > JACPNS01 > JACPNS01. The sequence continues at coordinate 3,237 of JBASWU010000109.1, forward strand.
CGACAACGAACCGACGACAAGTTCCACACCGAGTTCCAAGTCCGCCTACGAAGTCGGCATGGAGTGTCCCAACTGCCACGAGCCGTGGCTGCGCACGACGAACCTGCCCGGCCGCTACCGCTGCGTCAACTGCCTGCACCGCTGGGAGCTGCTGTCGGCCTGCCCGGACTGCGGCTCGCACGCGACAATCGCCCGCATGAGTCACACGTCCGACCTGCAGTGCACCAGCTGCGGCGCCTGGATGCTGACCGAGATCTAGGTCGAAGTGCCCGCCCGATGAACGCCCGCTCCCGCGAATTAGAAGTGGTGTGCCTCCGGTGAACGCCCGCGCCCGCGAACTGTTCGGCGGCACACAGGTGTTGCCGTCGATCCTCTCGGCCGACTTTGCTCGCCTCGGCGAGCAGGTCGCGACCGTGATCGACGCCGGCGCGCGCGTCATCCACGTAGACGTAATGGACGGCCGCTTTGTGCCGCCGATCACGATCGGTCCGTTGATCGTCGAGGCGCTGGCGGATCAGGTGCATCGCGCCGGCGGCGTTCTCGACGTGCACTTGATGATCGAGGATCCGGACCGTCAGGTTGACGCCTTCGCGCGCGCCGGAGCGGATGCGATCAGCTTTCACATCGAGGCCACCGCACACGCCAACCGCGTCGCCGGTCAGATCCACGAGGCCGGGCTCTTGGCCGGCGTCGCGCTCAACCCCGGCACGCCGGTAGACGTGATCAAGGCGGTCGCGCCGGAGCTCGATTACGTGCTCTGCATGAGCGTCAATCCCGGCTGGGGCGGGCAGTCGTTCATCGGCTCCTCACCGGCCAAGCTGGCGCAGCTGCGGGAGCTGCTGCCGGAGTCAGCCGCCCTGGAGGTCGACGGTGGCGTGGATGCCTCGACGGCTCCGCAAGTGGTCGGCGCCGGCGCGAATCTGCTCGTCGCCGGCTCGGCGATTTTCGGCAGGGCCGACCCGGCGGTCGCCTTCGCGGAGATCACTGCTGCCGCGGGATAGGCCGTGACGCCGAATCAGTCGCCGGCCGACGTCGCCGCCTTCGGCGTGCCGGTTCGATACACGGCGAACAAGCCGCCAAACAGCAGTAGCGCCGAGAGCGGATAGCCGATCTCGACCCGGTGTAGCGGGTCCTCGACGATCGGCGTCAACATCCAGATCAAAAAGGCCGCGGTCGCGACGAGCCAGCAGGCGGTCGCCACCGCGGCGCGCCGGGCGGCCAGCGCGGTTTGGTTGAGCGTCGCCGCGCAGAGGTAGATTCCCATGCCGACGCCGATCAGCGCCAAGCCGGTGCGATCGTAGAGGTACTCGTCACCAAACACCGTTTGCATCAGCCACGGCCCGATCGCCAGCATCACCGCCACGGTCGCCGCGGCGAAGCCGGCGATCGCGGCGAGCGTCAGGTTCACGCTGCGCCGGTAGGTCTTGAAGTCCCGGTCGGCGCGCAGTTTTGCGAGGTGCGGCAGCAGGCTCGTGGCGACCGACTGAAACAGCTGCATCGGCGCGCGGGCGATGATCAGGATGTTGATCACCGACGCCGCCGCCACCGCGCCGCCGGACGTCCCTTTGGCGATGATCGGCGCGGCGTTGAGAATCGTCTGCTCGCAGGCCATCATCACCAGCGCCGCGAGCGCGAAACCACCGCCCTCGCTGAGCCTGAACTCGGCCTCCTCGCGCGCGCCGCCAGAGGATGCCGCGTCGAGCCGGGCCTCTCCCGCGGCGGCGGCGTCGGCCTGTTCGGCGACCGAACGCCTGTCGATCGTCGCCTCGCGCTGTGCTCGCCGTCTGCCGGTCAAGGCCAGCGGTACGACGAACAGGCTGACCAACGGGCCGGCCAAGATACCGAGGGCGACAACGTCCTGGCCGCCGGCCAGGCCGGCCGCGACCGAAATCGGAAAGATGATCCGCGTCGTCGCTTCGATGAACACGAGCAGTCCATAGAGTCCGAACCGCTGCGTTCCGGCGAGCAGGCCGCGCCCGAAATAGCTGACCGCGTAGGCGAGGACCGACCAGAACATGATCCAGTAGAGCGTGTCGTTTCCGTCCAGCAGATTGTCTTCGAACGCACCGCGAAAGCCGAGCGCCAGTGCGGCAAACAGCAACCCGAGCGACAGCTGGATTACGGCCGCGATCCGCAGCGGCCGGGCCAGCGCCTGGGCGCGCGCCCGCCGCTCGGCGATCGTGCGCGCGAGCAGTTGCTCGACCGGCCGGTAGAAAACCGGCGTGACCATGAACACGACCGACCACAACAGCCCGATCTCGCCGTACTGCTCCTGCGAAAGCGTCTGTGAGGCGATCGCGAAAAAGGCGAACGTGACCAGGCCGGTGACGCCGATGCCAAAGCTCAGCAACGCCGCGCCGCGGCCGTAGTCCGAGGTCTTGGCCGGACTCACGATCGGCCTGCCGTTCGCGCTAACTCAGTTCGACCAGCAACATCGTCCACGGAAACGGCGAGCGTACCTCGATCACGCGCCCGACGGCCGAGAGCTCCTTGACGAACGCGCGCTTGGACCAGTGGTTGACGTGGCCCGGCGTGTTGCCGAGGTCCTTGATGTAGCTGCCGCGCGCCATGTTGAGCATGCGCCAGAGCGGTTCACGGGGGACCGAAACCAAGAGGTGTTTAGAAGCCACGCGCGCCATCTCGGCGATCGTGTTGGCCGGTTCGGGGACGTGCTCGAGCACCTCGATCGCGGTGGCCATCTCGAACTCGTTGTCGGCGAACGGCAGAGTCGTCGCCTCTTGAGTGCGGTACTCGAGATTCGGCCGCCGGCGATCGGGCCTCTGCCACTCGGCCTTGAGCCCGGCGTCATCGAGATCGATACCGACGATGCGGCCATCGCCGAGCCGCTCGGCCCATTTTGACGTCAGCACGCCTTCGCCGCAGCCGACGTCAAGGATCGAGCCGGGGGAGGCGCGGTACCAGAGCTCATCGAGTGTCGCCTCGAAGCCGTTCATCAGACGGCGCACGAGGGGATTGGTCGAGCCGTACTTGTCAAACGTGTTGCCGGTCGCGACGCCGGTCGGATCAGCGTCGCCGGGGCGAGCGGCGGCGGTTACGTCATTGGTACTCAAAGCTTCAGGGCCTCTCGTTCTCCGGTTTTTCCGGTTGCGGCGCCGGCGTCGGCGCCGGTAGTCTTGACGTGACCGGTCGGGCGCGCGCCGGGCTCGTAATGCGACGGTTCGACGCCTAATTGCAACTCGACGCGGCGGGTGTGTTCGAGCATCCGCTGGGTAAGCGTACGCTGGGCGGCCAGCAGGTCGCCGATGATTCCGAGGGCCGCCAGCAGCAGCGAGGCGTTAAACAGCACAGCGCCGAGGATCAGCGACTGGACGTGCCCGGCGCCGTCGCCGTCGAGGTAGAAGTAGAAGAAACGCCCCCAGATGATCGCCGTCGCCATGCCGCAGATCGCCGCGGCGACCATGAACACACGTAGCGGCTCGTACTGGGCGTAGATCCTGAAAATCGAGACCGAGTTGCGTCGCACGTACGCCGACATCGATGGGAACAGGCGGCTCTCGCGGGTTTTCTCATTGGTCCGGATCGGCACGTGGGTGGTCGCGACCAGGGTCTTGCCGGCGAGGATGATCGTCTCAAGCGTGTAGGTGAACCGCGACACGACCTGCATGCGCAGCGCGGCCTCGCGGTTGTAGGCACGAAACCCGGAGGTGGTGTCCTCGACGTTTGTTCCCGATGCTCGGCGCACGACGGCGCTGCCGAGCCTTTGCAGCCGCTTCTTGAGCGGCGAAAAATGGGCGATCGTGTGTATTTGGCGGTCGCCGACGACCATGTCCGCTTTGCCGGCGACGATCGGAGCGGTCAGCACGCCGATGTCATCGGCACGGTATTGGTTGTCGGCATCGGTGTTGACGATCACGTCGGCGCCGAGCTTGAGGCAGGCGTCGAGCCCGGCCTGGAAGGCGACGGCGAGGCCCTTGTTGTTGGTCAGGCGAATGATGTGGTCGACGCCGTTCTCGATCGCGACATCGACGGTGCGATCGGTCGATCCGTCGTCGATCACCAGCCACTCGACCCGGTCGAACCCGGACACGGCGCGCGGTAGGTCGGCGAGCGTGAGCGGGAGTGTCTCTTCCTCGTTGAGGCAGGGGATTTGGATGATCAATTTCATCTGGTCTGAAAAATCCGTTCGTGGCGGGTGGCGGTCTGTCGGCCGCGCCGGCGCGTAATCGCGCGTCGTGACCGTGCGACGATTGACCTTGAGACCTCGGTCAGGCGATTTCACTACGCGGTCGAATACGGCGTCGGCCGAGTTCAGAGGCACCGATCTTATCCGCTGCACCGGCGCGGCCGGTACGCGATATGGATGATGCGCCACCAGGCCGCATCGGACTACCCTCGATCAAGAGGCCCGATCGACGCCAGGCACGTCGTCGTAGGCTTCCTTCACGATGACCCACGCTTTGCTCACCGATCAAGACGTCGCCCATCTCGAACGCACGCTCGAGCTCGCCGAACGCGGACGCGGGCGCACCAGCCCGAATCCGGTCGTCGGCGCCGTCGTCGTCAAGGACGGCGAGATCCTCGGCGAGGGATACCACCACGTCTTTGGCGGCCCGCACGCGGAACGGATCGCGATCGAGTCCTGCAGCAAGGACACGACCGGCGCGACGATCTACGTCTCGCTGGAGCCGTGCGCGCACGAGGGCAAGCAACCGCCGTGCACCCAGGCGATCATCGACGCCGGCATCACTCGCGTCGTTTACGCTTCGGACGATCCGACGGAGAAGGCCTCGGGTCGCGGTCCGGGCGTCCTGCGCGACGAGGACATCGACGTCCAGGCGGCGCGGGGCGAGATCGCCGCCCGAGCCCGGCTGATCAACCAGCCATTTCGCAAACACTCCAAGACCGGCCGCCCGCATGTCTTGTTCAAGTCGGCGATGACACTCGACGGCAAGGTCGCCACGGCGACCGGCGATTCGCAGTGGATTTCCTCGGCCGAAAGCCGCACTCTCGCCCACCGCTTTCGCAGTCAGGTCGACGCGATCGCCGTCGGGATCGGCACGGCGCTGAGTGACGACCCGCGTCTGACCGCACGGCACACCGAGATTGACGATGAACGACAGCCGATTCGTGTGATCTTCGACTCCGAGGCGCGCCTGCCGATCGACGGCGCGCTCGTGTCCAGCGCCCGCGACGTACCGGTGATCGTCGTCGCCTCGCGCGCCGCGCGCCGCGAGATTCTCGAATCGCTCGAAGCGGTCGGAGTAGACGTGATCGTCGCGTCGGGCGAAAACGAGGCCGCTCGCGTGGTCTCCGCGCTCAACGAGCTCGGAACCCGCGGCATCCAGTCGCTGCTGCTCGAAGGCGGGCCGCACCTGGCGGGCGCCTTTTTCGAGGCCGGCGAGGTCGACCGGCTGACACTCTTTCTGGCGCCGTTGGTACTCGGAGGCAAACAGGCCCGCGGCGCCGTGGAAGGCTCCGGCGTCGAGAAGATCGCCGACGCTTACCGTGCCCTCACCATGCAGTGCGACCAGATCGGCGACGACATGCTGATCCACGCACGCATGCGCGAGTGGTAACGGCCGTCGCGCGACTCGTCGCGCCGTTGCGCCGCGTCCGATCAGCCGTGCTCGTCATTTACTCTCGACGACATGTTCACCGGGCTGATTGATAACTCCGGCGTAGTCGCATCGGTCGACACGACCGGTCGCGGCGCGACAGTCACGATCTCGACACAGCTCGCGGCGACGCTTTCGCGCGGCGATTCCGTGGCGGTGAACGGCGCCTGCCTCACGGTGACTCGGCTCAACGGCGAGACTTTCGCCGCGGAGGTCATGCATGAGACCCTCGACCGAACGGCGCTCGGCGCGCTGACCGGGGGCGAGGCGGTCAATCTTGAGCTACCACTGGCGATCGGCGACCGTCTCGACGGGCACATCGTCTTGGGTCACGTTGACGGCGTCGGCGAAATCCTCGCCGTCGGCGAGGCCGGCTTCTCGCGTGTTCTGCGCGTGCGGACCCCGGGCGATCTCGCCAAGTACGCCGTCGAGAAGGGCTCGATCGCGATCGACGGGGTGAGCCTCACCGTTAGCGCGGTCGGCGCCGACTGGCTCGAGGTGTCCCTGATCCCCGAGACGCTGCAACGCACTACCCTCGGGACTCTCCAAGCGGGCGATCGCGTGAATATCGAGGCGGACGTGCTCGCCAAGCACGTCGAGCGCCTGCTCCATCATCAGTCCAGATAGCCAGGCGCCGACACAGATGGCACAGTCCAGCTCTCCCTTCAGCTCGATCGAGGATGCCCTCGAGGATTACAAGCGCGGCAAGATGGTCATCGTCTGCGACGACGAGGACCGTGAAAACGAAGGCGATCTCACGCTGGCGGCCGAGTTTGCGACTCCCGAGGCGATCAACTTCATGGCCAAGGAAGGCCGCGGTCTGATCTGTCTCGCGCTGACCGCCGAGCGCTGCGATCAACTCGGCCTCAACCTGATGGCGCTCAAAAACGAGTCCGGCTTCGGCACGGCCTTCACCGTCTCGATCGAGGCGCGCGAAGGCGTGACCACAGGTATCAGCGCCGCCGATCGCGCGCGCACGATCCAGGTCGCCGTCGACCCCGAGTCGAGCCCGCGCGACCTCGTGCAGCCGGGACACGTATTCCCGCTCAAGGCCAAGCCCGGCGGCGTGCTCGAACGCACCGGCCAAACCGAATCGGCGGTCGATCTCGGTCGCCTCGCCGGTCTCCGGCCGGCCGGAGTGATCTGCGAGATCATGAACGAGGACGGCACGATGGCGCGCGTTCCCGACCTGATCGCGTACTCGGCCAAGCACGATCTCAAGATGATCACGGTCGCGCAGCTGATCGAATACCGTCGCCGTCACGACAAGCTGATCGAGCGGGTCGCCGAGGCCGAGATGCCGACCGAGTTCGGCGACTTCACGGTTGTCGGATATCGCTCACTAGTCGACGGCAGCCACCACGTCGCCCTCGTCAAAGGCGATGTCGACGGCGTCGAAGACATCCTTGTCCGCGTCCACTCCGAGTGCCTGACCGGCGATGTCTTCCACTCGATGCGCTGCGATTGCGGCAACCAGCTGCATCTTGCGCTGGCGATGATCGAGCGTGAGGGCCGCGGCGTGCTGCTTTACCTCGCCCAGGAGGGCCGCGGCATAGGCTTGCTCAACAAACTGCGCGCCTACTCGCTGCAAGACGCCGGACGAGACACGGTCGAGGCCAACCTCGAACTCGGGCTTCCCGCGGACCTCCGCGATTACGGCGTCGGCGCTCAGATGCTCGTCGACCTCGGGCTGACCTCGATCCGCATCATGACCAACAATCCCAAGAAGATCATCGGCCTGCAGGGCTATGGGCTGACGGTGGCCGACCAGGTGCCGATCGAAGCGCCGCCCAACGAGTACAACCAGGACTACCTGCGGACCAAGCGTGACCGCATGGGCCACAAACTCCACCACCAGGGACTCGCGTTCGACGAGGAGATGATCCACGAGGAACACACTCGCGACATCGGCCGGGAATCGCCGCCGTCGGCCGCACCCGCGACAAAGCGAAGTGATCCGGCATGAGCTTCGATCCCGCCGCCGGCCGTTTCGCGATCATCGTCGGCAATTTCTATGCCGACCTCGCCGAACGGCTGGTCGTCGGTGCGATCGGCGCCTTCGCCGAGGCCGGAGTTCCGGTCGAGTCGATCGAGAAGTTCGAGGTGCCCGGCGCCTTCGAGCTGCCGCTGGCGGCGCTCTATCTGGCCGAGACCGGCCGCTACGACGGCGTCGCCTGCCTCGGCGCCGTGATCCGCGGCGAAACCGACCATTACGACTTCGTCTGCGCCGAGGCGGCCCGCGGCATTCAAGACGTCCAGCTCGACACCGGCGTGCCCTGCGCGTTCGGCGTGCTGACAGTGGAAAATATGGACCAGGCGATCGCCCGCAGCGGTGGCGGCAAGCGCGACCAAGGCGCTCACGCCGCGCAGGCGGTCCTGCACATGGCGGCGATGCGCGAGCGCGTCGACGCCCAGAACTGAGACCAGGTCGGGATCGGTCGAGGGCCGCACGCTACCCTTCACGCTCGTTATGGCCAAAGTATGCATCTCATGCGGGAAGGGTCCGGCCTTCGGGCAGTCGCGCAGCCACTCGATGGTCGCCACCAAGCGCCGCTTCGACCCAAACCTGCAGAAAATCCGCGTTTTGGTCGGCAAAACCGCGCGGCGCGAGTACGTCTGCACCCGCTGCATCAAGGCCGGCAAGGTCGTAAAGGCTCTTTAGGTTTGTAGCCGCTTGGTGTGGACCCGCCTCCGGCTCGCGTCCGGCCCGGGTCTGCGTCCTTCCCGTCGCCTCGCCGAACGGTTCTCGCTTCACCCTCGCCGCGGCGCCCTCTGCCGCTCCGACCTGTAGATTCGGTTCATCTTTACACCGGAACCGCTTAGCGGTCGACCAAAGGACTACAGGGAACGATGCGCAAGAGCATGGTGATGGCCGGCTCCTTGTCCAGGTCGCTGGTGACGCTAACGTCGATCGCGCTCGTCGCGTTCGCCGCGGCGCTCGCTGGATGCGGCGACGACCAAGACCGGGATCGTGCCGTAAATCCGGCGACCGGCGGCGCGACCGCGTCGCTGACGGCCGGTAAAGCCCAGAGGGTCGCCGATCTCGTCCCGCCATCGATCGCCGGCGACGGCAAGATCGTCGTCGCGATGGACGCCAGCTATCCGCCCAACGAGTTCTTCAGCGAAGACGGCAAAACGATCGTCGGTATGGACCCCGACATGGCCAAGGCGCTGGGGGAGGTCATGGGTCTCGATGTCGAACTCGAAAATGTCACGTTCGACGCGATTCTGCCCGGCCTCAAGGCCGGCAAGTTCAAGCTTGCGATGTCGTCGCTCACCGACACCAAGGAGCGCGAAAGGGCCGTCGACATGGTCACGTACCTGACCGCGGGCACGAAGTTCTACACCGCGGCCGACAGCCCGACTGATATCGGCGGCTTGGCCGATCTCTGCGGCAAGACCGTGGCCATCGAAAAAGGCACGACTCAGGCCGACGACGCCGCGGTACAGAGCAAGAAGTGCGAAGCCGCCGGAGACAAGCCCGTCGATATCGACGTCTATCCGGATCAAAACGGCGCGAACCTCGCGCTCAACAGCGGCCGTGCTCAGGTCGGCATGGCCGATTCGCCGGTCGTCGCGTACATCGTCGCCCAGTCCGGCGGCAGGCTGACGGAGACCGGCGAGGCCTACGGCACCGCGCCGTACGGCATCGCCGTCAACAAGGACAGCGGGTTCAGCGAGGCGATTCTCGCCGCCGTCAAGGCGCTGATCTCCGGGGGCCAGTACGCGGCGATCCTCGACAAGTGGAATCTCGCCGACGGCGGGATCGACGTGCCCAAGATCAACGACGCCGTGGAGTGATCGGATTTCCGGTCGATGCCGGTGATGGCTTGGAGCGAAACGCCGCACTGGAGGGGCCTGCCGGCGGGCCGCCAGGGCGCGTCGATGGCATACGATCAGCCGGACGATTCGAGGAGGCGGAAAATGGCCGGGCGTAGGGTTTTGATCAGCGGGGCGAACGGGTTCATCGGCACCCCGCTGGCAGAGGCGCTCACCGAGCGCGGCGATGAGGTCGTCGCGCTGACGCGCGGCGACGCCGGTGCCGGCCGCGTTCACTGGGATCCGGCGGCCGGCGATCTCGATCCGGCCGCTATCGAGGGTGTCGACGCCGTCGTCCATCTCGCCGGCGAGTCGATCGCCGGGCTCTGGACATCGCAAAAAAAACGCGCGATCGCCGACAGTCGTCGCGATGGAACGCGGCTACTTGCTTCGGCGGTCGCTGCGCTGGCCGAGCGCCCGCGAGCGTTTGTCAGTTCCAGCGCGGCCGGCTTTTACGGCAGCCGGGGGAACGAACTGCTCGACGAGGACAGCGGCAACGGCGGCGGATTTCTCGCCGGGGTCGTCCGCGAGTGGGAGGATGCCGCGCAACCGGCGCGTGACGCCGGTATTCGCACCGTGAATCTACGCATCGGGCTGGTCCTCGGCCAGGACGGAGGCATGCTCGGGCCGATGAAACCACTGTTCAAACTCGGCGCCGGTGGCCGGCTCGGTGCCGGCGATCAGTGGTGGAGCTGGGTCACCATCGGCGACGTGATCCGCGCCTTTCTCTTCGCGATCGACCACGACTCGATCGCCGGTGCGTACAACGTCGCCGCTCCGGATCCAGTCACCAACGACGAGTTCACCAAGGTATTCGGCCGCGTGCTGCATCGTCCGACGGTGATCCCGGCGCCGAAGTTCGCTCTCAGGCTCGCGATGCGCGAGATGGCCGACGAAATGCTGCTTGCCAGCCAGCGCGTCGATTCGTCGAAGCTGCGCGACGCCGGCTTCGAGTTCACCGACACGGACCTCGCCGCCGCGCTCGCGGCAAATGTCTGACGGCGCCATCGTGCGTGATTTCCGCGGCACTACCACAAAAAATGGGGGGCCGAGGTTCGCAAACCGACGCTTGGCGACGGACATCGGGCCGCTGCCCGGCACCGCCTTGTAGTCTGAACGCGCCGTGCCGGACCCGTCACTCGTCAGATTCCGCAGGATCGTTGAGTCGGCCTGCGAAGCGCTCGAAGCGCGTCGCGGGGAGATCAACGACCTGAATGTATTCCCGGTCGCCGACGGAGACACGGGTGACAACATGGCGCGCACATTGCGTGCGGTGCTCGACGCACTCGATGACCTGGCCTCCGACGACCGGGCGATCGACGAAATCGGCCGAGACGAGATCGTTCAGGCCGTGGCGCGCGCCGCGCTGCTCGGAGCGCGCGGAAACAGCGGCGTGATCCTTTCACAGATCGTTCGCGGTCTCGCCGAGGAACTCGCCTCGCGTCCCGGCCAGCGGATCGATCCGGCTCTGCTCGCGAGTGCGCTCGGCTGCGCCGCCAACGCCGCGTACGAGTCGGTGCGTGAACCCCAAGAGGGGACGATGCTCACCGTGATCCGCGAGATCGCTCACCGTGTCTCCCAGCTAGTCGCGCACATGGAAGACGCGCGGTTCCCGCTCAATGTCGACGACGCGTTCCAGGATGACGCGCTGGCCGGTCTGATGGCCGGCGCGGTCAGCGTCGGCGAGCGATCGGTCCAGCGCAGCCCCGATCTCCTGCCGTTGCTCAAGGAGTCCGGCGTTGTCGATTCCGGCGGCTACGGACTCGTCGTGATCATGTCCGGAATCCTCGCCGCACTCTCGGGCGACGAAGGCGTAACGGCCCGCGTCAAGCACCACGAGGCGCCGCGGCCGGCGCACGACGTCCAGCACACCTCCGGTGAGTACAGGTTCTGCGCCAACTTCGCCGTGACCGGCAGCGCGCTAGATCCCATCCGGTTTCGCGCGAGTCTCGAAAGGCTCGGCGACAGCGTGCTCGTCGTCGGCGATGCCTTGACGCTGCGCGTTCATCTGCACACCAATCGGCCCGAGGACGCGATCGCGATTTTCACGGACTTCGGAGAGGTCATCGATGTCGAACTCGAGGACATGCGGGCGATGACGGCCGAACGCGACGCGCGAATCGCTGCCAACCCGATCGGCGTCGTCAGCGCCGCCGACGCCCCGGCCGGCCGCTGCGGCGTCGTCGCCGTCGTCAGCTCCGAGGGAATCGCGGGCCTGTTTGGCGACCTCGGGGCCACGGTCGTCGAGGGCGGCCAGACGCTCAATCCGAGCACGGAAGAGCTACTCGCCGCGATCGACGCCGCTCCCGAAGACGAGGTCGTACTGCTGCCCAACTCCAGCAACGTGATTCTCGCCGCCGAGCGCGCCGCGGAGCTTGCCGGAAAGCCGGTCGTCGTCGTCGCCGCGACCAGCCAGCAGGCCGGGCTCTCGGCGACCGTTGCGTACAACCCGCGGTCTTCGGCGGCCGACAACGCCAAATCGATGCGCGACGCGATCGCCGAGATTCGCGCCGGCGGCGTCGCTCCGGCGGCGCGCGATGACGCCGGCGGCCGCTTTCAGACCGGAGACGCAGTCGGATTCGTCGATGACGACCTGATCGCATGGGGCGAGCCCGAGGCGACTCTGCGCCATGTGCTCGAACGGCTCGGAGCCGGTGCCGAGCTGATGACCTGCATCACCGGCGCTCAGGCGCCACTTTCACGCGACCGGGTTCGCGAGCTCGCGCCGCCCGCGGCGGAGTTAGAGTTGCTCGATGGAGGGCAGCCGAACTGGTGGTGGTTGATTTCGGCAGAGTGACCTCGGGCCGCGCGGTCAGGGCGCTCGGCGGCGCGCCGCTGACCACCGACGAAATCGCCTCGGCGGCGGTTCACTACCCGCGCCCGGAGTCGCTGGTCGCGCCGCTGGACGCCGGCGTCCGAGTGCGCGAGGCCGCGGCGATTCTCGGCATCGACAACCTCGGTGATCTGCTTGAGCACGTGCCCGTCGGCCACGATTACCGCGCCGAACGCGCGCTTTCCCAATTGGGCGCGGGCGATCAGGCCGCGGTCGAGGTCGACCTCATCTCGATCTCGTTGCGCCCGACTCGCCGCGCGAACTTCAAGATCGTCGAGGCACTCGTTCGCGACCGGTCAGGCACGGCCAAGGCGGTCTGGTTCAACCAGGCGTACCTCGCCAGGCAGATCGAACCGGGCATGCGTCTGCGCCTCTTCGGCCGCGTCAAGGGGGACGCGTTTCACGTTCGCGAGCACGCGCTACTCGGCGCGGCGACGTCGCCGCCGGGCGGCGAAAAATCCGCAACCGAGCTTGTGCCGGTGTATTCGGGCACCGAGGGTCTCAAGTCGCAGCGGCTTCGCGAGCTTGTCGCGGCGGCCAGGGGCGCCGAACTGGCGCTGATCGATCCGTTGCCCGGTCGGCTGCGCGCTCGCGAACGGTTGCTCGACCGCCCGAGCGCCGTGGCCGAGATGCACTTTCCGCGCTCACCGCAGACCGGCGAGGCCGGTCGCCTTCGTTTGGCGTTCGAGGAGCTGCTGTTGCACCAGCTCGCGCTGGCGATGCGCCGGTCGCGAAGGACCGCGGGACGGCTTGCCACCGCGATGTCGCTACGCGACACGATCGTCGCGCGCTGGCGCGAACTGCTGCCGTTCGAGCTGACGGCCGATCAGCGCGAAGCGATCGCGCGGATCGACGCCGACCTGTCGGCCGCGATCCCGATGCAGCGACTGTTGATGGGCGAGGTCGGCTCCGGAAAGACCGTGGTCGCCCTCGCCGCGATGCTGCGCGCCGTCGAGAACGACTGCCAGGCGGCGCTGATGGCGCCGACCGAGACGCTCGCCGAACAGCATTTCGCGACGCTCGGCGCGATGCTCCCCGATGTGCCGCTTGCGCTGCTTACCGGCTCGACTCCGGCCGCCCGCCGACGAGAGACTCTCGCCCGGCTGGCGACCGGCGAACTGCCGTTGATCGTGGGAACCCACGCCCTGATCGAGCCGGTGGTCGAGTTCAGGCGGCTGGCATTGGTCATCGTCGACGAGCAGCACCGGTTCGGCGTGCGCCAGCGCGCCGCGCTGGACGCCAAGGCGCCACCCGGTCACCTACCGCACGCCCTGCACATGACCGCCACACCGATTCCGCGCACGCTCGCACTGACCGGCTACGGCGACCTCGACTTCACCGTGATCCGCGAGCTGCCGCACGGGCGCCGGCCGATCGCTACGCGAGTAGTCGCCGACGCCGCGCGTGCAGAGGCCTACGAGCGCGTTCGCCAAGAGCTGCGCGCCGGCCGCCAGGCGTACGTGGTCTGCCCGCTGATCACCGAGTCCGAAGTGCTTGAGGCGCGCGCCGCGACAGCCGAGTTTCAACGGCTGGCCTCTGGCGAGTTCAAGGACTTCAATGTCGCGTTGATCCACGGGCAGATGGCCTCGGGCGAAAAGAGCGCGACGATGCGCTCCTTCGAGTCCGGCGATGTCGACGTACTGGTCGCGACCAGCGTGGTCGAGGTCGGCATCGACGTCCCCAACGCCACGGCGATGGTCATCGAGGACGCTGATCGCTACGGGATTTCTCAGCTGCACCAGCTGCGCGGCCGCGTCGGCCGCGGCGCGCATCAATCGTTTTGCCTGTTGTTCGGCTCACCGGGCTCACGCCGGCTGCGCGCCGTCGCCGGCGAAAGCGATGGATTCAAGCTCGCTCAGATCGACCTTGAACTGCGCGGAGCGGGCGAAGAACTGGGCACGCGGCAGAGCGGCCTGCCGAGATTTCGCGTCGCCGTGCTTCCGGCCGACAATCCTCTGCTTGAGCGAGCCCACAGAGTCGCCGGAGAGCTGCTGCGCGACGACCGCTCGCTTGCCCGGAGCGAACACGTCCTCTTGGCCGCGGCCGTCGAGCGCCGATATGGCGCGGAGATCAACCCGATTCCCGCGTAGGCCCGGCCGCGAAGCGACCCACCGCCGTGCCCGGGATAGTCCCTCAACAGTCGCGTGACCGCTCGACCAGCTCGAGTTTGAACTCGCCCTGCGTGCGCGGCGATTCGGCGATCACGTATGGGTTGGTCAGCACCGCCGTGCTCACGCAGTTCTCGCCCGGGACCTGATGAATCGCCCGCACGACCGTGAAACGGCCCTGCTCGCGAATTTGAGCGATCCGGACGCTCTCGCCGCCGCCGGCAGGTCCGAGAAACACCGCGACGATCTGCCGCTTCGAGAAGTCGACCGGCTCGAGTTCGTCGTAGCCGGTCCGTGCGACGATGTTGTCGAATTCGCGTCGCGCGCGAGCGTAAAGCAGGGTGTCGCGCGCCGGCTTGTAGCGGCCGTGCGAACCGGAGTCGAGATCGCGAAACACGACGCCGCGTCGCCCGTCGGCCGGGCCGGTCGCCGCGGCGCCCGTACCCGAGGCGCCGGTGACCGGCGCCTCGGCGGTCTTCTCGTCGCCGCATCCGGCGACAACAAGGCCGGCCGCAAGCGCGACGATTAAACCGGCCTCACGAGCCGAAGCGGCACACACACGACCCGGGCTGCGACCCTCAGGGCATATGAATCGCTTGCGAAGTAGTCGGATCGTGCGCACCGATGGCGAACCTAACAGGCGGGTCAGCCGGTGAGGGTTGTCGCCGGTCGTTATCGCGGCCGTCGGCTGGCCGGTCCGCGTGGGTCGCAGACGCGCCCGACCTCCGACAAAATCCGCGAGGCCCTGTTCTCGATCCTCGGCGACGTCGAGGACGCGCGCGTACTCGATCTCTACGCCGGGACCGGCGCGCTCGGCATCGAGGCGCTCTCGCGCGGAGCGCGCCACGCGACCTTCGTCGAGCGCCACCGTCCCACCGCCGAGCTGGTCCGCAGGAACCTCGCCGCGGCGGCCGGGAGGGATGCCGGCGATCTCGGTTCGGTCGCCGCCTGCGACGCGATCGCGTACCTCGCGTCGGCCGCGCGCGTCGGCGATCTTTTCGATCTCGTGCTGATCGATCCCCCTTACCGCACGGCGGAATCGATCGCCGCCGGCCTGGCCGCGTCGCTGGCCCCGGTGCTGGCCGATCGCGCTCGCGTGGTGGCCGAATGTGACCGTCGGACTCCGCTGATGCTCGAATCCGATCGCCCCGGTGCGCTGCAAGGCGAGCCACACAACCGCCTGATTTTGGTGACGGAGCGCAGATATGGCGATACGCTGCTTCGCATCCTTGAGACCTCGAAGGACACGGTTTGAGGCTCATCGCCCAGCATAAACTCGACGTCGACTGATCATGGAAGCCAAATCAAACGGTTTTGCCGGCCGCATCGCGGTCTGCCCGGGTTCGTACGACCCGATCACCAACGGCCACCTCGACATAATCCGTCGCGGCGCGCGCGTGTTCGACAAGGTCGTCGTCGCCGTGGTCAACGCCTCGGTTCGCAAGTCGACTCCGTTGTTCGACGCCGACGAACGCATCGACATGATCGAGCGGTCGGTGCAGGGGCTCGACAACGTCGACGTCGAGAAATTCGACATTCTGATCGTTGATTTCGCCCGCGAGGTCGGCGCGACGGCGATTCTCAAGGGGCTGCGCGCGATCTCCGACTTCGAGTACGAATTCGAGATGAACCAGCTCAACCGGACGATGGCCCCGGAGCTCGAGAGCGTCTACATGATGTCCTCGCCGATGCACAGCTTCATCAGCTCGAGCGGTATCAAGGAGATGGCCCGCTTCGGCGGTGACGTAAGCGAGATGGTTCCGCCGCATGTGGCCGTACGCTTGGCCGAAGCCCTGAAATCCGAAGCCAGTCAGTGACTAACTTTTCTTTAAAGGCCTACCGAAGGGGTGCCTGCAGTGGATGTCCTCGTTTTAATTGACAAGCTCGACGACCTGATCCATAACGCCAAGCCGTTGCCGTTGTCAGACAATGTACGGGTCGACAAAGAGGAGATCTACGACCTTCTCGACCAGATGCGCGCGACGATCCCGGAAGAGATCAAGCAGGCCCGCTGGATCGTCAAAGAACGTCAGGAGATGCTCGCCGAGGCCAAGCGCGAGGCCGAGCGCATCGTCAAGGAAGCCCACGACGAGCAACACCGCCTGGTGTCAGAGCAAGAGGTCGTCAAGCAGGCCGAAAACCACGCCGAGGACATCATCGAAGAGGCACGCGCGCGCGAACGCGAGATCCGGCTCGGCGCCGAGGACTACGCCGACGACATTCTCAACACGCTCGAGGTCAACCTCGAAAAGTTCCTCGCAGCCGTGCAGCGCGGCCGCGATCGTCTGGCCGGCCGCGACCGCGAAGAGGCCGAGATCCGCTGACCGCCCGGCGGCGTGCCGAAATCCGCGCCGCTCGAGTTCAGCCCCAGCCCATGTCCGTGTAGCCGCTGGTCCGCGGTGCCGACACGATCAGTACCTCGGCCGCCGTGTTCCCGTCGTTGACGACCGTCCGCCTGTGCTGTGGATCGACGCGGCAGAAGCTGCCGTCGCGCACCGGCAGTTCCTCGCCGTCGACGACCATCGTCGGTGTGCCGCCGAGAAAGACGAATAGCTCTTCCTGGTCGCGATCGAGTTCGTCGTGCTCGGGAATGCTCTCGCCGACCGGGATTGAGACGAGGTTGATCCCGAACGACTTCACGCCAAGCGACTTGCGCGCGAGCGACCAGTTGCCGTTGGTTTCGAAGTCGTCTTGATGGCAGAGGTTGTAGGCCATGCTCACTCCTGTCGTGTCGCCGGATTTCCGGTAGCTTTAACTCTCCCCCGTCAAACTAATGGATTCTCAACCCGACAGCGCCGCAGCCCTCGAGCGGATGATCGCCCGCTACAACGAGGCCTGGAACGCCCATGACCTCGAAGCGATCATCGCGATGCACGCGCCGGACATGGTCTTCGAGAATCACACGGCCGGCGAACGCGCCGCGGGACCGGCGGTTCGCGAACACATCGCGTCGATCTTCGACAGCTGGCCGGATCTACGCTTCGAGACGGTGCGGCTCTACGCGCGCGACGGCGTCGTCACTCAGGAGTGGCGGGCCTCGGCGACTCACACCAAGACAGTCCGCCGCAGCGAGCTTGAGATCGCGCCGACCGGCGAGACGCTCAGCTGGGCGGGTGTCGACGTGATCCCAACCGAAAACGGGCTAGTCAAACGCAAGGACGTCTACTCCGATTCGGTCGGGATCCTGCGCCAGCTCGGCATACTCGATTGATCGACGTCGCCGCGCCCGGCGCCTGTGTGTGGGCATCTGCGGCCCATCAATCATCTAGATTCGGATCGGTCATGCCACCGATCACCGACCAGCTCGATCTTGGACGGCTCGGACTCAAGGCCGGCGGCGGAACGCGCTTCGAAACCGCGGTGCGCGTCGGCGCGTTCGAGTTCGGAGAGCAGCGCTATGCGCTTGCCGACGATCCCGTGATCGTCACGGTCGACGTCAGCCGCACCACCTCCGGCTACGTGGTGAGACTGCGCTGCACCGCCGAGATTGAGGGTCCGTGCATGCGCTGTTACGACGACTTCGCGTTGGTCGTGCCGATCGACCACTCGGAGATTCACGAGCCTCACCTCGACGAGGACATGGCGTCCGAGTACGTCGACGACGGCAAACTCGACGTCTCGGGTGTCCTGCGTGACGCGATCGGCCTGGCTCTGCCGACCTCGATCAGCGGTCCGATCGGCAGCGATGGTCGTTGCGGCGCCTGCAACCGCTCCGAACCCGAGCTTGCCGCTCTCGGAATCGTCGCCGAACTGAAGGCCGTTGACCGCCTTGAGGCAGAATCCGAACCTGACCCGCGGTGGGCGAAGCTGCGCGAGCTGGATCTCTGATCGCGGCCGGAAATCGGGGGCGGCCTGATGGTAACCTTTGGCGTCCTTATGGCGGTACCGAAGCAAAAACAGAGCCACTCGCGCACGCACAAGCGCCGCTCACAGCACAAGGCCAAGGCCAAGCACACCAACGAGTGTCCGCGCTGCACCGCGCCGAAACTCTCCCATCGCGTCTGCGGTTCCTGCGGTTTCTACGGCGGCCGCGACGTCGTCGAAGTCGACGCGTAGCCGCGTTACGGCGTTCGCTCCCGGTTCGCATCTACACACGGGCGGCTCCGCGCTCGTTTTACGAAGTGGCAGAACCCCTCAGTCGATGAGCGTGACGATTGCATTAGACGCGCAGGGCGCGGATCTCGGCCTAGCCGAGGTCGTCGCCGGCGCACGGATCGCCGCCGGAGAGGGCATCGGCATCAAGTTGTTCGGGCCGCGCGACGAGCTTCACGTCGCGCTCGGACGCGACCGGGCGGGGATCGAGGTGGTGCATGCTCCCGATGCGATCACCAATCACGACGAGCCGGCCGCCGCCGTGCGAACCCGTAGGGCGAGTTCGATCGTGCTCGCCGCCAAGGCGGTCGCCGCCGGCGAAGCCGACGCGCTCGTCAGCGCCGGCCCGACCGGCGCGGCACTGGCCGCGTCGCTGTTCAACATGAAGCGCATCAAGGGCGTCCGCCGGCCGGCGATCGCGGTGATCCTGCCCGACGGACGCGGCGGGCACTCGCTGCTGCTCGACGCCGGCGCGAACGTTGACGTTCCGGCCGAAATGCTCGTGCAGTTCGCGCACCTCGGCGCGCAGTTCAGTGCGCGCGTGCTCGCGCGACCGAATCCGCGCGTCGGCCTGCTGTCAATCGGCGAAGAAGACGGCAAGGGCAGCGAGCGCGTGATCGAGGCCGGCCGCCGGTTGGCCGATCCCGCCAACGCTCACGGTTTCGACTACATCGGCAACGTCGAGGGCCGCGACATAACCGCCGGCACCGCCGACGTGATCGTGACCGACGGTTTCACCGGCAACGTCGCGCTCAAGTCGATCGAGGGCGCGGCCCGCGCGACGATGCTGGCGCTGGTCGACGCGATCAAGTCCGACCCGATCGCGAAGGTCGGCGGCCTGCTCGCCAGACGCAGCCTGCTCGATCTGCGAGAACGGATTGATCCGAACACGACCGGTGGGGCGCTGCTGCTCGGCCTGCGCGGCGTCGCGGTCGTCGCCCACGGTTCGTCCAGCGCGACCGGCATCGCCGCGGCGGTCCGGCTCGCCAAGCGTTCGGTCGACGGCGATGTGACCGGGCACATGGCCGCCGCGATCGCCGATCTCAACGCTCGCGGCGTGTCCACCGACGGTGTTACCGTTGGCCTCGCAGATGACGCGTGAAGAGATCTATGAAGCCTTGCGCAGGACGCTCTCCGAGGAGCTCCAGATCGACGCCGACAAGATCAGCATGGAGGCCGAGTTCAAGCGCGATCTAGACGCAGACTCCCTGCACTTGATTGAGCTGGTGATCGAACTCGAAGACAACTACGGCGTCGCGATCCCCGACGCCGTCGCGCTCGAACTGACCACCGTCGGCTCCGTCGTCGACTACGTGAGCAGGAAACTCCCGCCCGCGTGAGCGTCGCGGACCGGAAGGGTTCCGAGCCGATCTCCGCCTCCGACGACACCGGAAACGCCAGGCCCGCCGCGCTGACGGAACTGCTCGAAGGACTGGCGCCGCAGTTCTACCGCGAGGTCTTCACGCACTCCTCGTGGACCGAAGTCCGCACCGATTCCTACGAGCGGCTCGCGTTCCTCGGCGACAGCGTGCTCGGTCTGGCGATCTCGACCGAGCTCTACCCGCGTTTCGCCGACGCCACGGCCGGCGACCTGACCAAGATCCGTGCTCAGGCAGTCAGCGGCGCGGCCTGTGCTCGCGTCGCGCTCGAACTTGACGTTCCACGCCGGCTGACCGAACTGGCGCCGGCCGAGCCGGAGATCCGGATCGAAGAGCTGCTCGCCGCGCAACGTGTGCTCGCCTCGATCTGCGAGTCGGTGATCGGCGCGTGTTATCTGCAGTACGGATACGAAGTGACGGCCGAGGCCGTCGTCGCGACGTTCGCCCACGAGATCGACCTCGCCTTCGAGCATCCCGGCGACTTCAAGTCTCGTCTGCAGGAGCGGCTGGCGCGCCGCGGCGACAAGCCTCACTATGCGCTGGTCTCCAGCGAGGGCCCGCCGCACGACGTGCGTTTCGTGTGCGCCGTGGAGATCCGAGGCGATCGTTACGGTACGGGCAACGGGCGCTCCAAAAAAGAGGCCGAGCAGGCTGCGGCCGGAGCCGCGCTCGCGCGGCTCGACGAGGAGCATTTGGGCGGATAGCCCGAACCCGTTCTCCAACTCATGTACTTGAAGGCGATTCAGATGAAGGGGTTCAAATCGTTCCCCGGCAAGACGCGGCTCGATTTCGGTCCCGGCGTCTCGGTTATCGTCGGCCCCAACGGGTCGGGCAAGTCCAATATCGCCGACGCGATCGTCTGGGCGCTTGGCGAGCAGAGTCCCGGCGCGGTGCGCGGCGGGCAGATGCAGGACCTGCTCTTCGGCGGCGGCGGTGGTCTCGCCTCGGCGTCGGCGGCCGAGGTCGAACTGATCTTCGACAACGCCGACGGCACGCTCGAAAGCGATTTCAGCGAGCTCGCCATCACCCGGCGGCTCGGCCGCGATGGCGAGGGGGAGTACCGCATCAACGGCGCCCGCTGCCGGCTTGCCGACGTGATCGAGGTGCTCTCGGACACCGGCCTCGGCAAGGAGATGCACTCCGTTCTCTCGCAGGGCAAGGTCGATGAGATCGTCGCGTCCAAACCGAGGGATCGCCGCCTCTTGGTCGAGGAGGCCGCCGGTCTCGGCAAGCACCGCAAACGTCGCCGGCGTGCCCAGCTGAAGCTCGCCAAGACGCGTGACAACCTCGACCGTGTGCTCGACGTCGAACGCGAGGCGCGCAGCCGGCTCAAACCGCTCAAACGCCAGGCCGAAGCCGCCGAGACCCACGCCCGGCTCGAGCTCCAGGCCAACGAGCTGCGCGCCGAACAGGCGGCCGACCAGCTGCTGCGGGCCGGCGACGAGCTGCGGCAGGCCACCGAACAGGCGACCGCCGCCCGTGCCGCCCGTGAGCAGATCGAGGGGCAGCTCGCCGAGGTCGCGCGGCTGCGTGAGGCCACCGAGCAGAAACTCGCCGCCGAGTCCGCGCGCCGCGAGCAGGCCACCGAGTCGCTGTACTCGGTGAGATCGGTCAGCGAGCGACTGGCCGGGGTGCGTGAACGCGCCGACGAGCGGATCGGCCGCCTGACCGCCGAGGTCGATCGCCACCGGGCCGAACTCGGACAACTCGAACTTGACGTCCAGCCACAGATCGACAGCACGCGTATCGCGCAACTCGAGGCTGAACTCGCCGAGATCGAGCGCCAGGGGCTCGCCGAGCTGGAGTCCGAACTCGCCGACATGCGTCGGCGGCTCGAGCTCGCCCGCGGCGAGCTCACCGATCTCGAAACGCGCGCGGCCCAGGCGCACGCCGCCGCACAGGAGGCCGAACAGGCCTCGGCCGCCGCCCGCCGCGCCGTCGGCGAGGCGCAGCAGAGTCTCGCCGCGACCCGTCGTGAACGTGCTCGTCTCGAGGGCGAACTCGGCGCGGTCGAGCAGTACCTGTCGGAGGCCGCCAGCGACGCGGGCGCCGACGCGCTCGCGCGGCAGCTCTCGGTTACGCCCGGATACGAAATCGCCGTTTCCGCCGTGCTCGGCGGCCGGCTGCGCGCCGCCGTCGTCGAGGATCTCGCGTCGGGGCAGAGTTTCCTCGATCGTCTCGGAGAGACCGGCGGCTCGGCGATGCTTGCCGAGGCCGCCCGCTCCACCGTTGCCGGCCCGCCACTGCCCGGCGCGACACGACTGCTCGACAAGATCCAGTCCGTCGCCGCGAGCGAGCAGATCGTCGCGGCGGTGCTGGCCGACGCGTGGCTGGTCGATTCGCTCGAAGCGCTGCCGGCTGATTTCGCCGGCGTCGCCGTTACGCCCGGTGGACGCGTCTTCGTCGCCGCGACCGGCGAGCTGCGCCAGGTCGCCGGTCGCGGCGAGCAGCGCATGCTTTCCGAGCGCAACCGTCACGACGCGCTCGATCGGCGCCTATCGACCGTCAAGGCCGCCGAGAACGCCGCGCAGGAGGTCCTCGAAAAGCTTGAAGTCGAGCTCACGCATGCCGAAACCGCGCGCGACGACGCCCACCAGGCCGCGCGCGAGGCGCGCGTCGCTCGCGACGAACTGGCGGGCGGGGTCACCGG
>JBASWU010000110.1:0-17250 GCA_049276635.1 Solirubrobacterales bacterium
GTGTTGGTTTGACCTCCGCGCGCGCAACCGCTCCCCTGGCACCGGCGCAGCCGCCCCCCAACGGCCCCCCAGCCTCGCTGACTGCCGAATCCGCGACAGCGCTCCATGCCCTACCGGCCTGATCGGGAGTTTCGGCGACAGGAACGCGGTAGCTCGTCCCGGGCACGTTCAAGCGTGTTGACTCACGTTGATCGCCGCTCAGGACTAATGCTTGCGCCCGTGCCCGTTGGACTGGGCGATATCCGACAGCTTGCGCGTTGCGGCGGCGGTCGTGGCGGCGTCGCCGAAGATCTTTTCGAGCAGTGACATCCGGTCACCCTCGTCGCGCAGTTCGAGTAGCGCCTGCTTGTCGTGCCTGTTGAGATCGAGCAGTGCGGCCATCTCGTAGGAGCCGAGGCGATCGGGCTTGAGTTCGTCGGGGAGTTCCACTCCCAGGGCGTCGATCAGGCGGAGAAACGCGGTTCGCGTGCGGGTGGCCTGCTCGGCGTCGCCCGGTTCTTCGGGCGCGTCGGCCACCGCTTCGACGATCGCCGATGGGTAGGTGAACAGCTGCTCGAGTTCGACCAGCCGGATCGGAGCTTCTCCGGTGACCAGCACGTCGAGCTGGCCGTCGTCGTAGCGCTTGACCACTTCGGTGATTCGCGTCGCGCAGCCATACTCGCTCGGCGCTCCGCTGTCCTCGATCATCACGAAGCCGAACGGCTCGTCGTTCTCGACACAGCGGGCGGCCAGGTCGCGGTAACGCTCCTCGAACACTCGCAGCATTGTCTGTTCGCTCGGCAGTAGGACGGTGCCCAGCAGGAACAGCGGGTAGTTCGAGGTCCGATCCACAAAACGGAGCCTAAAGGACGCCGCCTCGCGGCCGAAGCACCCACGACGGCGACCGGTCCCCGAGTCCCGCGGCCGTCGCCGCGGGACGGTCGTTTCCGGGTGCCCCACTAGTCTGGCGGCGTGGCCTTCAGATCCCATATTCGCGACCTCAAGCCCTACGTCGCGCAGGCGCCGATCGAGCGCTTACAGGCCGAACTCGGCCTTGAGAGAATCTACAAGCTCGCCTCCAACGAAGGCGCCTTCGGGCCCGTCGCCGCTGCGTGTCAAGTGATCCTCGGCGACCCCGGCCGGCTGCGTCGCTACCCCGACAGCTCCGCCCCCGAGTTGCGCGAGGCGCTGGCGGCCCGCTATGCGCTCTCGCCGTCGCAGGTCGTGCTCGGCAACGGCGCCGACGAGCTGATCCGGCTGGCCGGCATGGCCGTGCTTGAAAACGGCGACAACGGAATCTTCCCTTGGCCGTCCTTTCCCACCTACGTGGCGGCCTGCGCGACCACCGGAGCAGAGCCCCGCCCGGTCGCGCTCGCCGATGACTGGTCGATCGACTTCGCGGCGATGAACGCGGCGATCTTCGCCACCACACGACTTGTGCTGATCGCCAATCCGAACAACCCGACGGGCCTGCTGGCGCCGCGCGACGTGCTGCGCGAGTTCATCGACGGCCTGCCCGAGCAGGTGATCTGCGTACTCGACGAGGCTTACGCCGAGTACGCCGAGGGCGACGACGAGCCCGAGGGTCCGCAGTTGATCCGGGAAGGGCGAGAAAACCTGATCGTGCTGCGCACGTTCAGCAAGGTCTACGGCTTGGCCGGGCTGAGAATCGGCTATGCGCTCGCGTCTCCGGGCGCCGCCGCGGCGCTCGACCGAATGCGGCCGATCTTCAACGTCAACACCGTCGCGCAGGAGGCGGCGCTGGTGTCGCTACCGGCCGAGACCGAAATTGCCGACCGCGTCGCGCGGGTAAAGGGCGCCCGAACGCAGATATTCAAGTGGCTGGCGCTGGCCGGGCACAAGCCACTCGCGTCGCGCGCGAACTTCGTGTTCGCCGAGGCGGCCGGAGGTGACGGCGTGGCAATCGCCGATCGACTGCTGCGGATCGGCGTCGCGGTTCGCGCGCTCGATGGCTTCGGCGCGCCGGGTGCGTTTCGAGTCACCTGCGGCGATGACGAGGAGAATCAGTTCTTTGCGGCCGCGGTCGATCGGCTCGCGAGCAAAATAGTCTGACCGGCGTCGCAGTATCGTTTGAGCCGTGGAACAGGTTTCGCCCAGGGAAGCCCAGCGAATGGTCGCCGAAGAAGGCGCGCGTCTGGTCGACGTCCGAGAAGAGTACGAGTGGGACGAAGTTCGCATACCGGGCGCCGAGCATCTGCCGCTGTCGGACTACGAAGCCGACCCCGAGCAGCTCGAACGCGCCCGATTGACGATCTTCCACTGCTCTCACGGGTCGCGTTCTCAGACCGCGATCGCGGTCTACGAACAGGTCCATGCCGGAGCCAAGGCAGTCAATCTCGATGGCGGCATCGCGGCCTGGGTCGACGACGGACTGCCGGTAGATCTCGATCCGCCCGAGTAGCGCGGCCAAACGATCCGCGCGCCCGACCCGCGCCGACCGGCGACGCCCTACTCGGGCTTGCGTGCTCCGATCATCAGGTTGTAGAAGATCGACGCCGGCAGGCGGCCTTCGAGCGCCATGCGGTCGAACCACTGAAAACCGAGATACCCGCGGTACGCGTACTGGCGCCAGGCGTTGGGTATGTCCGACGGCACGCCGTCGGCCTCGAGCGCGCGGTTGAACCAGCCGAACCAGTTGGCCGAGAACTCCTCGCCGACCACGCGCACGTCGGCAAAGCCGCTGCCGTGCGCGAAATCGCGCAGGTCGCCGGGCTTGAAGGCGTGTACGTCGACGAGGTGTTCGACGGCGTGACCCTCGAGATAGTCACGGTCGTGTCCTGACTGTTCTCCGCCGGGCGCGTCGGGCTGAGCCGAGGCCTGGCGGACGCCCAGCGCGCGGCGCCACGTCGCGGAAAGTTTGTGTCCGGCGGTCTTGGGATAACGCGCCAAACGGTCGCCGGTCGCCGACGGCTCGCCGGCGAAGAAGATCATCCCGCCGGGCTTGAGCAGGCGATGAAACTCGTCAAACGACTCCTGCAGGTCAGGCAGGTGATGAAGCACGGCGTGGCCGAAGACGATGTCGAATGACTCGTCGGCGAAATCGAAGCCCTCGGCCTCGGTGTGCAGCGTCGTCACGCGGTCGCCGAGGCCGAGACTCTCGGCCGAGCGCTCGACAACGCGCAGCATGCCCTCGGAGATATCGGTGGCGACGACCTCGCCGAGCACTCCGTTTTGCATCATGTTCAGCGAGAAGTAGCCGGTGCCGGAGCCGATCTCGAGACCGCGTTCGAACCGGCCCGGGTTCTTGCCGAGCACCTTGCCGGTCTTGATCGCGACCTGTGATCTGCCGATCGATCCGTAGTCGATGCCCCACTTGGCGTCGTACTCGGCCGCCGCGGCGTCGTGGTACTTGATGTTGGCGTTTTTGATCTGCTCGGTGGAAAGGCTCATTGGACTCCAGAATTACGTCGCGCGATGGGGGATCGGCGCTTACCGGCACGCCGTCTAACAGCCGCGCAACTATAGTGCGCCGCCTGATGCCCGGAGCCCCGACAGACGCCGCCGCGCCGGCCGGGACCGGTCAAACGGTCTACCGGCAGCTCAACCAACCCGCCGGAGTCCCGCCGCTCGAACTGACCGGCGAGCGCACGCTCCCGGACCTGCCTGAGGAGAACTACTGGTATCGCCGTCACCTGATCGTCTACAAGTGGATCGCCGAGCGTGTCGCCGGCAAACGGGTCGTCGACATGGCCTGTGGCGAGGGCTACGGCAGTTCCGTGCTCGCGGGCGGAGCCGCTCACGTAACCGGTGTCGACGCCAATCCCGAGGCCCACGAGCACGCCCGGGCCAAGTACGAGAACGAGAAGGTCTCGATCGTCCGTGATCTGGTCGAGACCTACCGCGAGCCGTCCGATGCCGTCGTCTTCCTGCAGACGATCGAGCACGTCCGGGATCCGGCCGGGATCCTGCGCCATTTCGCCTCGATGCTCGAGCCGGGCGGTGAGGTCTACGTCTCGACCCCCAATCTGCTGACGCTCGCCCCGCCAGGCGCAGAGAAGTCCGGCAATCCCTGGCACGTGAAGGAGTACAGGGCGCACGAGTTCCGGGAGCTTTGCGACGAGGTGTTCGACGACGTCGTGATCTACGGTCTGTTCCACGCGCGCAAGCTGCGCGTCCACGAACTTGCGATCCGCTACGCCGGCTGGGACGCCGTCCACAAGAAGCTCGGTCTGACCAAGCGCTTCTACGATCGTTTCACACCCGCGATCAGCGAGCGCGACTTCGCACTGCGCCTGGGCGGCCTTGACCGCGCGCTCGACTTCGTCGCGGTCTGCCGCTCGCCGCGTCGTTAACGGGTCTGCGCGTCACGGGCCACCGGCCCGGAAAAGAGAGGGGCCGCCGAAGCGACCCCTCTGGACCTTCCCCCAAATCGGCCCCAGTGACCGGGGACCGACGACTACACGGGCTAGCGCTTGGGTGTCATCAAGAGCAGCTGCCCGTCCTCGACCGTGTTCGGTGCGGGCGCGCCGGTCGGCTTGTGCGCCTGGACGTCAAACAGCCAGCTGTCTCGGCCGAACGCCTGCTGCGTGTCGATGATTCCGCTGGTCTCCCACACGCCGGGGCCGATGGCGACGCCGTCGCGACCGGGCGGGTTCAGCGACGCGACGCGCTCTGGCGCATAGCTGTTCCAGAGGTCGAAACGCCAGATGCTGCCGTCGCGGCCCTTGGCGGCCATCACGGGGCGAGATTCGCTGGTGCCGTCCTCCTGAACCATCAGGTAGCGGCCGTTGACGGCCACGTTGTCGGGGCTGACCGCGGTGTCGCCGCCGGCGTCGATCACGTCGTCGGCGTTGACGGCGACCGTCAGCTTCGCGGCCGCGGTCGGGTTGGATACGTTGACGTTCAGACGGTAGACCCGCCCGAGCTTGTTGTACTCACCGCCGACAGCCGGGAAGCTCGATCCGGTCGTCACGAAGTGGAACTGGCCCGGAACGTCCGGGTTGGCCGCGCCGTCCTCGACGCGGATGAACCCGAATGCTCCGGCCGCGTCGGCCGCCGTCTCGAGCTCGGCGTCGGTGAGGCTCTCCGCGCCGGGAATCTCGATCCACTTGCCGGTGGTGGAGCCGTTCTGGAAGTCACCCTCGTCGACGTGTGTCCGGTCGGCGAAGACGTAGAGCCTGCCGTTGTCGAGACCGTTGCGCCGCAGAACCGACGTCGCGCCGGGCACCTTCGTGCCGACGTACATGTACAGCTGCGAGTCGGGTGTGCTCGGGCCGTCCTCGAGTCCGATGATGACCGTCTTGCGGCCGGTGCCGGGCAGGACGATCTGGTTCTCCCAGGGAAGTCGGCCGAGTTTCGGCAGGGTGTGCGCCTCGTTGTCGTAGATCGCGACCGACTGTCCGCCGCGCCCGTCGAACGTGTCGCTGCCGCCCGACTCCTCGCCGGCGAGATAGATCGGCTCGCTGAAGCCGACCTTGCGGTCGGCCAGAAACGCCGAGCAAAAGCGCGCGAAGGCGGCCGTCGTGTTCGTCGTGTCGGCGGCCGGCCCGACGAGCGTGTTCTCGGTGAACACCGTGTCGTAGGCGCGCTCGCCGGAGATGATCGATCCGTCGCGGGCGACGCGGTATTTCGAGACGAACGCGCCGCGGTTGAGCGGGTCTCCGAGCACCGGCTCGGAAGTGGTCGGGCGGGTCAGTTCGTGGTTGACGAAAATGGTCTGATTGCCGCGGACCCGGGCCATTCCCAGGCCGTCGGGGATGCCGACGAACTGGTACCGCTTGGCCGGATCGGAGGTCTCGGGGACGACGTCGCCGACCGAAAGCAGCGGCTTGATCTCGTACTCGCCGCCGACGGGGACCGCGTAGGGCTTGACGGAGGTTAGGAATCCGAATGCGCCGTGGGCGGTCGCCACCCCGGCGAGGCCGACGGTCAGACAGAGGCAGGCGCTCAGCGCCAGCATGCGTGCTCGGGTCATTGTCTTGAAGCTCCTGTTCGTGTGGGGTTGGATGCGCGTGCGGAGTTACGTTCGCGCGGAACATGCGTTCCCCGCGCGTTTCCAACCTACGCCCGGGCGGCATCGCCGGGAGTTAAAAAGCCGTCGCTATCCCGATACGTTTTGGTGAACGGGGGTACCGTCGGCGAGCCGAGCATCGGTGGTCCGGCGCATAGGATCAGCCCATGAAGCGACCCCGCGGCGAGCTGGCGATAGTTCTGCACACCCATATGCCGTACGTGGAGGGATTCGGCACCTGGCCGTTCGGCGAGGAGTGGCTGTGGCGCTGCGTCGCCGAGTGTTACCTGAGACTCGAATCGGTACTTGCTCAAGCGCCGCTCACGATCGGGATCACACCGGTGCTCGCCGATCAGTTCGAGCGGATGCGCGGCGTGGCCGGCGATCGCATGCTCGGTTTCTACGGCGACAACGTCGAGTATGTGTTCGCCGAAGACATGCGTTCGCTGGCGCGGGCAGACCGGTCCGATTTAAGCGAGGCCCTCGTGCCGCAGCGGGCCGACTACCGCCGTGCGGCCGAGCGGTTCGAAGAGATCGGCCGCGACCTCAACGCACTTTTCGCCTCGTTCGCCGCCGACGGCTCGGCGCAGCTGATCGGCGGCCCAGCCACGCATCCGATCCTGTCGCTGCTGGCCACTGATTTTGGCCTAGACCTGCAGTTGCGATCGGGGGTATCGTCGCACGCCGGTCGCTTCGGCGCGGGCGGCGGGTTTTGGCTCCCCGAGTGCGCCTACGACCCGGCGGTCGAGCAGTCGCTCGCTCGCAACGGCATCGATCACTTCTGTATTGCGCGGACCAACGAACTGGGGATCGAATCGCTCGATCACCTCGCGCCCGTGCGGTTGCCCGGCGGACCGGTCGCCGTCCCGATCGACTGGCGGACCGTGCGCATAGTCTGGGCGGACGACGGGCAACCGGTGTCAGGCGCCTACCGCTCAACCTTTAAGCGCACCATCCACAGCCTGATGGCGTGGAACAATGAGGGCGGCGCCTACGAGTCCGCCGATGGCCGGCGTCAGGCCGAGACCCACGCCGGCGAATTTCTCGTCGCGGTCGGTCAGCGACTCGACCGCTATCGCGATCTGCACGGTCAATCCGGGCTCTGCACCTTCGCCGTCGACACCGAGCTGCTGGGCCACTGGTGGTACGAGGGTCCGTGGTGGTTGGAGGCCGTCTGCGAGCAGGCCGCCGATGCGGGGATCGAGCTCGTGACGCTGGCCACGGCGCTCGGGCGCCGCGATGCGTCCGAGGCGCGGCCGGCGCGCTCGACGTGGGGCGCGAACAACGACTTCTCGACCTGGGACTCACCGGAAGTGGCGTCCTACGCGTGGCAGACCCGCGCCGCCGAACTCGAACTTCACGACCTGCTCGGACACGATGACCGGGCCCCGCGGGCGCCGGCCGCTTTGCGAGCCGCGCGTGAGCTGCTGGCGATGCAGGCCAGCGACTGGGCGTTCATCGCCAAACGCAAGACCGCCGGCGACTACGCGGCCGAGCGCTTCGCCGGCCATCACGGCGCTTTTGCGCGGGCGGCGGCCGCTATGCGACAATCTCCCGGCCACGGTGCCGACGGTCTGGAGGCCGAACTCGCCGGACTGGCCCCCTGTCTGACCAACGAAAAACTCGCTGAAATTCGATGCGCGCACTGATCCTCTCCTGGGAATACCCGCCTTTGATCGAGGGCGGCTTGGCACGCCACGTTCGCAAGCTCGCCGAGAACCTCGTGACGCTCGGCGTGGACGTTCACGTGCTGACCCGCGGCGACGAAAGCCTCACCGACGACCAGATCGTCGGCGGTGTGCGTGTTCACCGCCTGCGCGAGCCGATGCGCCCACGCGACCTCGGCGAGTTCGTCACCTGGATCGACCACATGAACGCAGACATGCTCGAAGCCGGCGTCGAGCTGGGCGAACGCTTTGATTTCGACCTCGTGCACGGCCACGACTGGCTTGTCGCCGGCGCCTGCGACCAACTGGCCAAACGACTCGACACGCCGCTGGTGATGACGATCCACGCGACCGAGTTCGGGCGTCACCAGGGCTGGGTCGACAAGCATCCACAGTCACACATCCACGGCGTCGAAAAGTGGATCGTCAACCGCGCCGACGCGGTGATCGCCTGCTCGGCCTACATGCGCGAGCACATCGCCGACATCTACGCGATCGACGAGGCGCGGATCGAGGTGATCCCCAACGGAATCGACCCCGGCGACCTACAGCCGCTCGGCGACCTCGAGCAGATGCGAGCGAGCTTTGCCGCCCCCGGCGAAAAGCTCGTGCTGCTGGTCGGGCGGTTGGTGTACGAGAAGGGGTTCCAGTTTGCGCTCGAAGCGCTCCCCGGCTTGATCGAGCGGGTCGGAAACGTCCGCTTCATCGTGGCCGGCTCGGGTACGCACGAGGCCGACCTCAAGGCCCAGGCCGCGCAACTCGGGCTGATGGAGCACGGAACGTTCGTCGGCTGGATCGGCGACGACGTGCTGCACTCGCTTTACCGGATCGCCGATCTGACGGTCGTTCCGTCGATCTACGAGCCGTTTGGCCTGGTGGCGCTCGAGGCGATGGCCAGCGGCTGTCCATGCCTGGTGGCCGACACAGGCGGACTGCGGGAGGTAGTCCCAAACGAGGAGGTCGGCCTGCGTTTCAAGTCGCGCGACCCGGAGTCGCTGGCGGCGATGGCCGAGCGCGTGCTGACCGACGCCGAACTGCGCGATCGTCTGGTGACCGAAGCGTCCGACCACGTGCTGACGTTCGACTGGCTGGACGTCGCGCGGACGACGGCCACCGTCTACGAGGGTCAGGTCGAGATGTCGAACCGGGCCGCGCAGGTCGTTTAGCGGGCGGCCCTGCCGGAAGGCGGCCGAAGGCCGGCGCCTCGCATGCCTGGCGGCGGCAGGCGGGACCGCGCTTCAGTCGCCCGGATTGACCGCCGTGACCGTCCACGTCGACGTGCCGGCGTAGACGCCGTCGGGCGTCTCGAACTCGGCGAGCGCTTCGCGCAAGGCCGCCTCGATCTGTGGACGCGCACGCTCCGCTTCGTCGCCGGCGAGCCGGAAGATTTCCGCGGCCGGGCCGAGCGCGATCGACGCGGCGACGGCTTCCTCGAGATCTCGGCCCGTCCGCATCATCAAGTCGTTGCGGCGAAGCGTGATGTCGGTGAAACCGGCAGCGAGCAGTTTGTCGGTCGTCGAGTTGGCGTTGGCCATCGAGAATGGTCCGGGTCCGCAGGTCGGCTCGTTCGAGTCGTCGGGCACCGGCTCGCCGAGCCAGGCCTCGACGACGCGTTCGGCGCGGTTGACCCAGGGGTTGTCGTCCTTCTGACGCCAAACAACCATGCACAGGCGGGCGCCGGGGCGCATCTGTTCGCGCGTCCGCCGCAGGGCCGGCACGGGGTTGGCAAAGAACATCGTTCCCATTCGCGAAAAGACGTAGTCGAATGGGCCTTCGGGGACTTCGCGCTCGACGTCCATCACGGCGAACTCGACGTTTGCGGCGGCGGCTTCCTCGGCCTCGGACCGCGCCGCTTCGATGA
The DNA here is from genome assembly GCA_049276635.1 of Solirubrobacterales bacterium. GTDB lineage: Bacteria > Actinomycetota > Thermoleophilia > Solirubrobacterales > JACPNS01 > JACPNS01. Next base: position 9,479 of record JBASWU010000110.1, read on the forward strand.
ACCGCTCGGCCACGTCAACGCCGATCGCGCTGCCGCCGGCGCCGGCGAGGCGGACCAGCTGTTGCGTGGTGTCGCCGAAGCCGCAGCCGATGTCGAGCATCCGGTCACCGGAATTCGGCGGGTTCTCGGTCATCGCCTTGGTGCCGTGCGCCGCCAGGCCGGTCACAAAGATGTGCCGAAACTCGCTGAAGCGATCGAACAACACGCCGTTCCAGGCCTCGGCCGCTTCGGTGTTGTCGAGGTAGACCTTGTCCGCCATGGAGCAACAGTATCGGCCCGGCCGCAGATGCGCCGAGCGGTCAGTCTTCCCAGCGCAGACGCTTTGGGGCGTCGCGCATCCGCAGGACACGGGCCGGTACGCCGCCGACGATCGCGTTGGCCGGCACGTCCTTGGTGACGACCGCGTAGGTGCCGACCACGGCGTTGTCGCCGATCGTCACGCCGCGCAAGACGCTTGCGCCGTAGCCGATCCAGACGTTATGACCGACGCGCACGGGCTTGCTGTAGAGGCCCTGCTTGCGGATCGCCTGCTCAACATTGTCGATTCGGTGGTCGAAGTCGATGAACATCACGCGGTCGGCGATCACGCACTCGCGCCCGACCGAGATGTGCTCGTAGGTGCTGAAGGTGATCTCTTCTCCGAGCACGCTTTTGGAGCCGATCCGGATCTCGCCGCCGTGGGCGCGCAGCTTGGTGCCGTTGCCGATCCAGCACCAGCGGTCGAGGTAGATATGCGCCAACGGGCCGATCTCGATCTTCACGTTTTTGCCGATGAAGCAAATCCCGTTGAGCTCGAGCTTGCTTCCGTAGCGGTGTAACCAGCGGTGCTTGAAGATTCGCCAGTAGCACTTGAGATATCGCGGCCGCAGGAGCCGGTTTCCGGCCATGAACCGCAATAGCGTTGGCGGTCCGCCGTGCCGCGGGGCGGGACCGCGCATCACGATCGCTTCGGTCGTCGATCGCACGCCGGGTTTCGCGGCATCGGCGCGATTGAGCATCTGAAGTGGATCTGTCGGGGCAGTCATCCTAGGCCGCAAACGATACGCAAAGCGCCGGCGTTCGGGCGGTCGGGGGCGCGGCGCTTAGTATTGCGTCCACATGTCGCCCGACGCCTCGCCAGACACAATCACCACGGCCGCGATCGATCTCGCCCGGCGCCTGGTCGACGGCGACAAGCGAGCGCTCGCCCGCGCGATCTCGCTCGTCGAAAACGACGATCCGATCGGCTGGCAGCTCGTCAGAGAGGTATACCCGCAAACCGGCAACGCGAAGGTCATCGGCTTCACCGGACCGCCGGGCGTCGGCAAGAGCACGTTGATCGGCGCCTTGATCACCCTCCTGCGGGCCCGCGGCGAGACGATCGCCGCGCTCTCGATCGATCCTTCCTCACCGTTCACCCACGGCGCGCTGCTCGGCGATCGAATTCGCCTGACCGAGCACTTTCTCGACAGGGGGGTGTTCATCCGGTCGATGGCCAACCGCGGGGCGCTTGGCGGCCTCAGCGAGGCGACCCTCCAGGCGGTCCTGTTGATGGACGCCGCCGGACGCGACAACGTCTTGATCGAGACAGTCGGCGTCGGCCAGGCCGAGGTCGACGTGATCGATCACGCCGACACGATCGTGCTCGTACTGATGCCCGGCTCCGGGGACTCGGTGCAGGCGCTGAAGGCCGGGGTGATGGAAATCCCCGACGTAATCGTCGTCAACAAGGCCGACCATCCGATGACCGACACGCTCGTGCGCGAGATTCGCGGCGTGCTGGCGCTCGGCCACCCCGACGACGGCTGGACGCCGCCGGTTATCCAGGCGCAGGCCGCCCACGGGGTTGGGATCGACGAGTTGGTTGAGGCGGTCGACGCCCATCGCGCCCACATCATCGAGCGCGGCACGCTCGCCGAGCGTCGTCGCCGCAACCTGCGCAACGAGGTACTCGAACTGGCGACGATTACGCTGCGCCACGAGATCGAGGAGTTCATCGGCGGCGACGATGAGGTCGGCGCCCTGCTCGATCAGGTCGTCGAGCGCCGTCTGGACCCGGCAAGCGCCGCCCGCGAGATACTTCTGCGGCGAAACGGGCAGTAGCCGTCAGCATGCCGGCGATCGTCTACCGCCTCGTCCGCCTCGCCCTCCGCCACCGCCGCTTCGCGATTACATTCGCGTCGGTCGCAATGCGGTTCTGGCGGAAACGCTTCGCGCGCGGCCGCTGAGCTTCAGATCCGCGAGTCGTCGAGCCGCGGGTCGGCAGTTCGATCGGGCGGGTGCTTCGGCGCCGAGACTTCGAGCCGCCGTGGATGACCGATCGAGCCGACCTCGGCTACGTCGCGCTCGAACGGCAGGCCGACCGTCCAGTCGATCACCGCGCGTAACTTGCGACGACCGCCCGGAATCTGACTCATGTGGTAGCTGCGTGCCATCCACCAGGCCAGCGGCCCACGCAACATGAAGCGGTTCCCGACCATCGCGACCGCCTTGTAGCGGCCGAGATTGACGAATGCGCCACGGCTGTGGTAGGTGAATGGTCCGGCCTTGCCCTCGCCGAGTGAGGCCGCAACGTTTCGCCCTGCCGTTCTGCCCTGGCGGATCGCGTGTTGGGCGGTCGGCGGGCTGGGGCGCCCGGGCGCGACCGGATTTGGCACGGCGGCGGCATCGCCGAGCGCCCAGATGTCTTCGGTTCCCTGCACCTGGAGGTGGTCGTCAACGACGATTCGGCCGGTCGCATCGAGCGGCAGTCCGAGTTCGCGGACAAGGGGATTCGGCGTCACGCCGGCGGTCCAGACGACGGTACGTGTCGCCAGCATGTCGCCGTCGCTGAGCCGGGCGAAGTTCGCGCCGACCTCCTCGAGCGTCGTCTGCAGGCGGATGTCGATCCCGCGGCGGCGCAGCTGGCGAACCGTGTAGTCGGCGAGGTTCTGGTCGATCTCGGCGAGCACGCGCGGCCCGGCCTCGACCAGTAGCCAGCGCATGCCGTGCGCGCGGGCGGTCGGGTACATCTTCAAGGCGTCGGTCGCGAAGTCCTGAAGCTCGGCCAGCGCCTCGAGACCGGCGTAGCCACCGCCGACGAAGACGAAGGTCAACAGTGCATCGAGCTTGCCGTGGTCGGCGACGGTCTCCGCGAGTTCAAGCGAGCGGATCACGTGGTTGCGCAGCCAGATCGCGTCGGCGAGGCTTTTGAAGGCGACGCCGTGCTCGGCCAATCCGGGGATCGGCAGCGTGCGCGAGATCGAACCGGGCGCGAGCACCAGGCGGTCGTAGCGCAGCTGTTGCGGGTCGCCTTCGGGACTGCGAATCGTCAATATCCGTGCGTCGCGATCAATGCCGGTCAGCGATCCGAGGTGTAGGCGGGTGTGTTTGAGCAGCTCGCGCAGCGGTGTGACGACGTGGCGCGGTTCGAGCGTGCCGGCGGCCGCCTCGGGAAGGAAGGGGGTGTAGAGCAGGAAGTTGTGTTCCGAGACGAGTGTCGTCTTGACGCTCTGGCCGGAAACCTTGCGTTCAAGGGTTGTTGCCGCGTTGTAGCCGCCGAAGCCGCCACCCACGATCACTACGTTCCAGGCCATCGTGGCCTCTCCTTCGCCGCCGGCCGCGAACGTCAAGTGTTCGGCGGGCGGAGTGGCTTGTAGCACTTTGTTACAAGCGATTGTAACACGTTGTTACAAACTATACGGCGTGGGATTCCGCTTCACTCGGCGAGCTTGATCTTCACGAACTCGCCGTCGATCAGGTAGGCCTCGTGTACTACGCGACCGACCGTCAAGTCGTCGACGGAGCAGTAGTCGCCGCCGTCGGAGTCGTCCTCTTCGTAGTCCGAGTCAGGCTCCGGCTTGTCGGGCGCGGGTTCTTCGCCGCCGTACTGGCTGGATGAAAGCTCGTCGTGTTCCGCGGGCCCGGGCGCGTCGTCGCCGCAGCTGCATTTGACGCGCGTCGATTCGGTGACCAGCCCGACGATGTCGTCGCCGACAAACGCGTCGATCGTCAGCACGCCTTCGTCGAACGAGAGGATTGTGCCGGCGTTTTCATCGCCGTCGTGGACGCCGTCCTCGTCGCCGTCCTTGCGACCGCAGTTGGAGTGCGATCGCGATTCGGACTTGTTCTTCACGCCGTCGCGGTCGGCATCCTCGGCGCCGTCGCGTTTACCGTCGCGGTCGCTGTCCTTGCGACGCGGGTGCGTCCCGGCCTGCCGCTCGCAGAGGTTCGCGACGCCGTCCTTGTCCTGGTCGCGCCTGGACTGGTTGACCCTGAGCGAAAGCCGGTGCTTTTTCTCCCAGCGATCGGAGATGCCGTCGTCGTTGACATCGGTCCCGCCGCCGGCTTGAGTCGCCGTCGTACTCGCGACGAACAAAACCATCGACAGGGCCAGCAATATCAGTAGTCGGACGTTTCTACGGCGAGCATTCATTGCGCAACTCCCGGGTGTCGAACGAATCAAGGACCTGGCTTCATTAAAGCCGGCCGCCGCCGGCCGATTACGGAGTCCGGACGATCGTTCTACACGGTCCTTCGGCGGCGAAGCAAGAGAAAACCCCGGGTCCGCTCCGCGCGGACCCGGGGCCGCCTGATTTCAGCCGGCGTTCTCCGCCCCGCCCCCGCGCGCGCAGGACGGAATCGGTCCGACTACTCGATCAACTCGATCTCCACGAACACGCCGTCCACCAACTCGGCTTCGTGAACCACCGCGCCGGGCACAAGCTCGGCGATCGTGCAGTGATCATCGTCACTCTCGTCGCCGTCGTCACCGTCGTCTCCCGAGCCTCGGCTTGATGTGACCGCCACGACCGGGCGATCGTCGTCATCCTCACACTCGATCTTTGTCGTTCCCGTAACGCTGCCGCTGACTGTCCCGCCGGCGAAGGCCGAGATCGTCAGGACACCGTTCTCGAACGAGACGACCCTGCCGGCCTGTTCGTCGTCGTCCTTGATGTCGTCATCATCGCTGTCTTCGTCACCACAATGTGAGTGGCCGCGTGACTCGCCGCGGTTACTTACGCCGTCTCCGTCGTGGTCCTCGGCTCCGTCGCCGGTTCCGTCGCGGTCGGAGTCCTTACTGCGCGGGCTGGTACGCGCCTGGAATTCGCAGGTATTGGAGACTCCGTCGTGGTCCTGATCGCGGCGCGCCTGGTTGACCTTCAGCGAGAGGTGGTTGCGCTTCTCCCAGCGGTCGGGCAGGCCGTCGCGATTGTGGTCCTTCGCCTTGGCCTGGGCGGCGGTCGCGGCCGTCGCCATGCCGGCGACGATCAGCATCGTCATCAGCGCCAGTAGCGCCGTGCGAATGCCGTTGGGAATTGAAAGTCTGTGATGCATTGAGTCGCCTCCTTGAGGGGGGATCAATCATTGATCGTTAATCGGATGCAGTTGTGACGGACGGGGCCCGAAAAGGTCCCGGGCCGGCTGGACGAATGATCCGGCGGGCTCTCGCGCAGCGCCTCCACCGGGACCTTTTCACGGCGGCATCGTCCTATTTACTGTGAATGGTGAGTGTCGCCGCGCCTTTGGCGTGCCGATACGTATCGTGAAGCGGCCGACCGCTTGAAGAGATGGAAGCTTCCCCGAACCTCAAATCCCACGTAGGTCCGTTCGCCGCCGGCAAGCTGCTGGCGGCGCAGCCCGACCGGGTGGTCTGCGCGCTTGCGCTACGCGGAAATCCCGGGGCATATGAGGTGCTCTACGCCCGCTATCAGCGTCCGATTCACGCATTCATCTACCACCTGCTCGGACGTGCCGGAAGCGCTCAGGACGCGGAGGACATCGTCCAGGAGACCTTCAGTACGGCATTCGGCAAGTTGGCCGAACGTCGCCACGCGGGATCATTCAAATCCTGGCTGTACACGATCGCGCGCAATCGCACGGTCGACCACCTGCGGGTTCACCGGCCGGTCGCGACCGATCTGACCGACGTGACCGTCGCGTCCGGCGCCGACCTCGCGCTAGTCGCCGAGAACAGCGCCGAGATGCACTGGCTGGTCGGCGCGATGCATGAGCTGCCCGACCGCCAGCGCGATGCACTCGTGATGATGGAACTCGGCGGAATGTCGCAGAAAGAAATCGCGGCCGATCTGGGCACCACGCCCGCGGCGGTGAAGAAGCTGGTCAACCGCGCGCGCGATTCGCTGGGCGAGGCGTCTGAAGGCTCCGGCTACTCGCGCCGACGTGTGCGCCGCGAACTTCACGCGGCCGTTCCGGTTTTGCCGTTGGCCGCGACCGGCGGCGGGCTTGCCGCGTTCGGGGTCGGCGGCGCCACGGCGACCGGCGTCGGAGGTGTTTCTGTTGGGGTCAAAGCCGCGGCCGTCGCGGTGTTTACGGCCGCTGCCGTCGGTGGAGGCGCGGTCGGGTCACACACGGCCGTCACAGATCAGGACCGCCCAAGAGCAGCCGGGCTCCAGCACTCCAGTGCGATGCCGGGATCGGGCGGGTCCGGCTCATCGCGCCCGGACGCCGGCACCGCGCCGGCCGCCGGTGATTCCGAAGATCGCCACAAGCGCGGGCGCGGAGAGTCGGGCGACGATTCGCGCGGCGGCGACGATGACTCGCGGCGCTCGTCCGGTCGCGGCGACGACGACGATCACGCGCGGTCGGGATCAGGGCGCGATGACGCTTCGGGTTCCGGCGACGAGCGGGCCGGCCAAGACAGCGGTGCCGGCGAATCCGACGAGCCGGACGAGCCGGAGAACCGCGAAATAGAGTCACCGCAAGCGTCGCATGAATCCAGCTCCGGCGGCGGCTCCGGCTCGACGACCGACGACGACTCCGGGTCGGAGCGGTAAAGCTCGATTCCGGCGGGAGACGCGCGCCTGGATTCTGCCGAGCACTGCCGCGCTGGCGAAGGTCGATCAGCCGCGCGCGCGGGCGAGATCGACCAGCAGCCGAACGCCGAAGCCCGACGCGCCGTTGCCGACGTAGCTACGACCGAGATCCCAAGCGGTGCCGGCGATGTCCAGATGCACCCACGGTGTGTCGCCGGCGAAGTTCTTGAGGAACTCGGCCGCCGTGATCGACGAGCCCTTGCGTGAGCCGGGCGCGTTGCTGATGTCGGCGTATTTTCCCTTGATCAGGTCGGCGAACTCCGGGTGCAGCGGCAGACGGTGTCCGAGCTCTCCGGTGCGGTCGGCGGAGGCCTGCACCTCGGCACACCACTCGTCGTCGTTGCTGAAGATGCCTGCGTAGGTCGAACCGAGCGCGACGATGATCGCGCCGGTCAGCGTGGCGAGGTCGACGACCCGCTCGGCGCCGAGTTCGATCGCGTAGGTCAGTGCGTCGGCGAGAATCAACCGGCCTTCGGCGTCGGTGTTGTCGATCTCGATCGTCGTGCCGTTGAGCGCCGTCACGATGTCGCCGGGCTTGCTCGCCGTGCCGCTCGGCATGTTTTCGGTCGAGGGGATGACCGAGATCAAGTTGACCGGCAGCCCGAGTTCGGCGATCGCGGCCGTCGCCTCAAGCACCGCGGCGCCGCCGGACATGTCGAACTTCATCTCTTCCATCTTGCCCGAGGGCTTGAGCGAGATCCCGCCGGTGTCGAAGGTGACGGCCTTGCCGACGAAACCGAGCGCCGGGGCGTCGTCGCCGGCCCCGTTGTAGCGCAGCACGATCAGCGCGGGCTCCTCGACGGACCCCTTGGCGACCGCGGCGAAGGCGCCCATGCCCTTGCGCTCGATCCAGGCGCGGTCGTGAATCTCGCATTCGAGGCCGTGCTCGGCGGCGATCGCGCCGGCGCGGTCGGCCAAAAACGACGGCGTGGCGACGTTCGACGGCTGGTTCTGGAGGTCGCGGGCGCGGTTGACGGC
>JBASWU010000111.1:0-23760 GCA_049276635.1 Solirubrobacterales bacterium
CCATATGCCGATCGCGCCCCCCGGCGCGCCGCGGTCGCGCGGACGGCGCGCAGGAAGAAGAGATCCGCGATCTGGCGAACGACCGGCAGCTGCAGCCGTCGTACGATGCGGGCGACCTTAAGTCGCCGTGGCGCGAGTCGCGTGCCGCCGGCGGCGGGCGCCGTCAGGACCAGCGCGCGCACGATCTCGGGATAACGGATCGCGATCTCCAGGGCGAAAATCGCGCCGTAGGAGTGCCCGACGAACACCGCTTCGCGCACGTTGAGCTCCTTGACGACCGCATACACGACATCGACCTGATCGAAGAACGTCAATAGTTTCCCGGGCGAGTAGCCGTAGCCGGGCCGATCGATCGCGAGCGACCGGAAGCCGGCGGGGAGTTCGTCGGTCACGGGCTTCCAGTCCTGGGCGAGACCGGGCATCCCGTGGATCAGCACCACCGCCGGCCCGTCGCCGGGGTTCTCGATGCAGTGGAGCCCGCGGCGCCCGGCGCCGACCAGCACCCCGGGCATCGGCGGCTTGCGCGGCAGACGACCGATCGCCAGGTTGGCGCCGGCTACACCGATCAGAATCATCGCGAGTATCGCGGCGGCGGTCGTCACGTGGTCAGCCCGGTTCTAGGCAGGTCGTGGTCATCGTCAGTCGAGAAACTACGTGACGCGGGTCCCGAGCAGATCGCCGGCCGGCGGGCGCCTCTCCACCCCCGCTTCGCCGAACTCGGCGTCAAAAAGGCGGCGTCCTGCGGTCGCACCGTCGCCGGGGCTAACGACGAACGGCCTCTCGGATGCGGGCGGCGACCTCCGGGGCGTGGGTGTAGGTGAGCATGTGGCCGCCCTCGAGCGCGACCAGTTTGCCGTTCGGCAGGTCCGCGGCGAGTCTGCGTGCGTGCGCGAAATCGACCAGCGCGTCGGAGCGCCCGCTGACAACCGTCACAGGTAGGCGGATCTTGCCGATGCCGGCATCCATTCGGTCAAAGTCCGGCTCGGACGACAGCAAGTTGTCTTTGAGAGCGATCAGGTCGCTGTCCTTGAGCGTGTACGTCAGTGTCCGCCGTTTGTGTGCGGGATCGACGTCGCCGGGCGAGAAGGCGGTCGATTCCTGTAGCTCGGTCGCGCCACGCAACAGCATGTTCGAGAACAGCAGATCCGACACCTGCTCGACGACCGGTAGCTGAGTGATCTGGATCAGGCGGGCATTCGCCTTGTCCATCGTGTCGGCCCGCACTCCGCCGGCGCCGGGTGCCAGCAGCAGCATGTTCTTGACCATCCGGGGATACCGCTGGGCGATCGCCAGCGCGAGCGATCCGCCGTACGAATGGCCGACAAACGTCGCCGGATTGCCGTCGTTGACCCCGATCCCGGCAAGTGCCTTACGGATGCTCGCGGCCTGGTCGAACAAAGGCTGCGTTCCGCCGGTCGAGTCGCCGAACCCGGGCCGGTCGAGGGCGACCCAGTTCTGATGCCCGAGCCGAGCGGCGACCGGTTTGAAGTCGGCCCAGGTGCCGGGCAGTCCGTGCATGAAAACGACCATGTTGCGGGTACCAGCGCCGTGGCGGACGAAATGTACGGCGCGGCCGTCACCGACGTCGGCAAATGAACCCTCGGGCTCGGGCTCGTCGGGCAGCGCGAATACCGCGAGGTTGACTACCGCGCACGCGGTCAGGGAGATGAGCAAAAACAGCTTTCGCATACGCGTAGCCGGCGAACGGCCGTGGGCTGCGTAAACCCTACACCGGCATCAACCCGAACGGCCTTCGGCGGCATCGCGCCGGCTCGGACCCACCGGGTCCGGCCGGCGCGCCATACAATTTGTGACATGAGCAACCATCGCCTACCCCAGCCGGACCGCCCGTGGGTCATGAGGACCTACTCGGGCCACTCCGACGCCAAGAAGTCCAACGAGCTTTACCGCAAGAACCTGGCGAAGGGCCAGACCGGTCTGTCGATCGCGTTTGATCTGCCGACGCAGACCGGTTACGACTCCGACCACGAGCTTTCCCGCGGGGAGGTCGGCAAGGTCGGCGTCGCGGTGGCCCACAAGGGCGACATGGGCGCTCTGCTCGCCGATATTCCGCTGGGCGAGATGAACACTTCGATGACGATCAACGCGACGGCGATGTGGCTGCTTTCGCTGTACATCGCCACCGCCGAGGAGAACGGCGTCGACCAGTCCGCGCTCTCGGGCACGACGCAGAACGACATTCTCAAGGAGTACCTCTCCCGCGGTACCTACGCCTTCCCGCCCGGCCCTTCGATGCGCCTGATCGCCGACATGGTCTCCTACACGGTCAACAACATGCCCAAGTGGAACCCGATCAACATCTGCAGCTACCACCTGCAGGAGGCCGGCGCGACCCCCGTCCAGGAGATCGCTTACGCGATGAGCAACGCGATCGCCGTGCTCGACGCCGTCAAGGAACGCGGCCAGGTCGCCGACGAAGACCTGCCGAAGGTCTTCGGCCGCATCAGCTTTTTCGTCAACGCCGGGATCCGCTTCATCGAGGAACACGCCAAGCTGCGCGCGATGAGCGTGATCTGGCGGGAACTCGCCGACCGCTACGGCGTGACCGACGAGAAGCTGCGCCTTTTCAGGTACGGCGTGCAGGTCAACTCCCTCGGGCTGACCGAGGCCCAGCCCGAGAACAATATCCAGCGCATCGTGCTCGAGGCGCTCGGGGTCACGATCGGGCGCGACGCCCGCGCCCGCGCGTTGCAACTGCCGGCCTGGAACGAGGCGCTCGGGCTGCCGCGCGCATGGGACCAGCAGTGGGCCCTGCGCATCCAGCAGGTTCTGGCCTTCGAGACCGACCTGCTCGACTACCCGGACATCTTCGAGGGTTCGATCGTGATGGACGGCCTTGTCGCCGAACTCGTCCAGGGCGCGCGCGACGAGATGGCGATCGTGCAGGAACACGGCGGCGCGGTCGAGGCGGTCGGCTACATGAAGTCCGCGCTGGTCGAGAGCCACAGCCGCCGCGTGGCGCGCATCGAAGCCGGCGAGCAGATCGTCGTCGGCCAGAACAACTTCACCGAGACAGAGGAATCGCCGCTGACCGCCGACGCCGAGGGCGGAATCATGGTCATCGACCCGAAGGTTGAGCAAGAGATCATCGACGGCGTCAAGCAGTGGCGCCGAGAGCGCGACCAGACCGCCGTCGACGCCGCGCTGGCCGACCTCGCGCAAGCCGCGGCCGACGAGTCCGCCAATCTGATGCCGTTCTCAATCGCCGCCGCGAAGGCCGGCGCGACGACCGGCGAATGGTCGGAGACGCTGCGTGACGCGTTCGGTCAGTACCGCGGCCCGACCGGGATCGGCGACGCCGCCGTCACCGGCGACGACACGCCGCTGACCGAGATTCGCGAACGCGTCGAGGAGCTCTCGGATCTGCTCGGCCGCCGTTTGAAGATCCTGATCGGCAAGCCCGGACTCGACGGGCACTCCAACGGCGCCGAACAGATCGCCGTGCGCGCCCGCGACTGCGGGATGGACGTCGTCTACGAGGGCATTCGCCTGACGCCGTCGCAAATCGCGGCCTCGGCGATTCAGGAGGGCGTTCACGTCGTCGGGCTTTCGATCCTCTCGGGATCTCATCGCGAATTGATCCCCGACGTGATCGACCAGCTGCGTGAGTCGGGATCCGACGTGCCCGTGGTCTGCGGCGGGATCATCCCCGATCATGACGTCGAACCGCTGCTACAGGCCGGTGTCGCCCGTGTTTACACGCCAAAGGACTTCGAACTCAATCGGATCATGAGCGACATCGTCGATCTCGTCGGCGAACAGGCGAAACAGCCGTCGGCCACGAGGTAGCCGAACGTGGACACCTCGAACGACCCGGCCGAACTGGGCCGGCGGCTGGCCGCGGGCGATCGCTCGTGTGCGCCCGAGGTGCTGAATCTGCTCGAGCGACGCGGCGGCGACAGCACCGAGCGCACTGCCGTCCTGCTCGCGAAGGTCGCTCCGGAAACGGTCGGTCACGAGGCGCCGGGCATGATCGTCGGCATCACCGGCCCCCCGGGCGCCGGCAAATCGACCCTGCTCGCCGAGCTGATCGTACGCTGGCGCAAACGCGGCAAGTCGGTAGCCGTGCTGGCGGTCGATCCGTCATCCAAACGCTCGGGCGGATCCCTGCTTGGCGACCGTGCGCGATTGACCGTGGACGCCCGCGACGCCGACGTACTCGTCCGGTCAACCGCGACTGCGACGCGGCTCGGCGGGCTGGCGCCGGCGACGCGCGAGGCCGCGTTCGCGCTTGCCTCGGCCTTCGACGTGGTAATCGTCGAGACGGTCGGCGTCGGCCAGTCCGAGACTGACATCGGCGAGCTCGCCGACACGATCGTCGTGATCGTGCAGCCGGCCAGCGGCGACGTGCTGCAGTTCATCAAATCGGGCGTGATGGAGATCCCCGACATTCTCGTCGTCGCCAAGTCCGACCTCGGCGCCGTCGCCAAGCGCGCCGTGCGCGACCTCAAGGCCGCGGTCCGATCGCTCGGTTCGTCGACCCCGGTATTGCAGACCTCGTCGCTGCCGCCGGCGCAGGGTGTCGATCAGCTGATCGACTCGATCGAGCAACACTTCTCGGCGGTCGACCTCGCCGCACACCGCGCGAACGCTCGCCGATTCGCGGCACTTGACTCCTTCGTCCACGAGCACGGCGACCGCGGCCTGCGCGCGCTCGGCGGCCGCCGAGAAGCGCTGAAAGCGCTCACCGCGATGCCCGGCTCGCTCGGACATCGCGAACTCGTCAACAGACTGGAAAAGCTCAGCGGCGAGCGATAAAGACGAGTCGGATCCGCGCGGGATCTCCAAGCCTGAAAACCAGTGTTCCTTCAGCGAAACACGGCTACTGGCCGAGAATCGTCACCCGCCACTCGCCCTTGGCGCCCTTGACCAAAGAGAGGGTCTGCGGAGTGGCTTGTTGACCGTTAGTCTCGGTGTCGGCTTCGGCCGTCGCGGTTTTGCCGTCCTCGCCGACCTTGACGGAGGTGACGGTGATCGAGAACTCCTTGATGTCGCGGCTCGCCCTGCGAAGCGCGCGCTCACAGCCGCCGCCGATCTTGCTCGCCTTCTCGGTGAGAATCTCGTCGCAAATCTTCGCGTAGTCCTTGGCTTCGGTGGCGTCGGCGAACTCGGCGATCGTGTCGATCACGGCCTGCTGCCCGGCGTCGAAATCGTCTTTCGAGTCGACGGTGACCTTGCCGGCCTCGCCGACGGGCCGGTCTTGGTCGTAGGTCTTGCCCCCACCGCCGTTGTCGTTGTCGCCGTCGTCGCCACAGCCGGCGAACGCGAACGCGACCAGCAGGGAACTCGCGACGAGCACGAGCAATCGAACCGCAAAACCAAACCGCTGCATCAGAGATTTCCTTTCAAACTTTTTGCCGCCGGATCATTGTTCGGCACGCAGCGCCCGACACCTAAAGGACTCGCCCCCTCCTTAAGCCGGCCTTCACACCGTATTGCACACGGAGTCCCGCTCGGCCGGTGGGATCACGCGGTCGGCCACGGGCAGCATAAGATCAACGGTTGATGGGAACATTCGGCAATACCGACGACACCGGCGCCTGGCTGCGCTGTTACCGATGCTGGTCCCGCAGTCTCGAGGTGCAGCTCCACGTCGAGGGCGTTTACAAGATCGACCCCGATACGGCCGAGCGCTCGGAAACGGTTGATGAGCTACACGAGGCGGTAGTCCAGTGCGTCGACTGTCTCCACGATCAACCGCACCTGACGCTGGTCGACGGCCGCATCGCGCCGGTCGAGGACCGGTGGGAGCGCATGGTCGCCGGCACCCCCTGGGTCGCCTCGTCGATCATCGCGGTGCCGGAGGAGGCCGTCGAAGTGTGCGCCGGCCCCGAGGCCGCCGAGTCACTGACCCATGCCGCGTTCGGCGACGCCGGGATCCGCGAGTTCTTCGCCCATGTGCGTTTTCACAAGCACGAGGACGGCCAGATAATCATTCACATGCTCGTCGAGCTTTACGCGCGCAACGCCGACGAGGCCGCCGGCGTGCTCGAGGACGCCTCGCGCGGCGTGCTCACGATCGCTTCGCTGGCCGAGGAGTCGCGCCCGCCGGCGTCCTCGCCACACGGACCGCACTGATCTACTCCGCTACTGACCGAGCGGCCGGTCAGTGGCGATCGGACCACGATCGCCTTGCGCGCGCCCGCTTCTCACTGAGGCCGGCGCGGGACCAGCACCTTGCGCAGGAAGGTCGCGACCAAGACGTTGTCCTGGTTCCAGACGTTGGTCCGTACCTCGACGACGCCGCGATCGGGCTTCGACGCCGACGGGGTCACATCGAGCACCTCGGAGTCGGCGTAGATCGTGTCGCCGTGAAACACCGGAGCGGTGTGCCTGAGGCCCTCGGTCTGAAGGTTGGCGATCGCCTTGCCGCTGACATCGCGCACGCTCATACCGAGTGCGACCGAATAAACAAGGCTGCCGACGACGACGTTGCGGCCCTGCTGGGATTGCGCGGCGTAGTTGTCGTCGAGGTGCAGCGGGTGGTGGTTCATCGTGATCAGGCAGAAGAGATGATCGTCGGACTCGGTGATCGTCTTGCCCGGCCAGTGCTTGAACAGCTGGCCCTTCTCGAACTCCTCTAGGTAACGGCCGAGCGGAACCGCGCCGGTCGCCTCACGCGAGACCACATCAAAAGTCGTTCCGTTTTGCACTTGCTCTGCGGTGTCAGGCACCTTTTCTCCTTTGTTGTTTCTCGATCACTCGCGCGATCAGCTTGACCATGCCGCCCTCGCCGTTGACCTTGATCCTGCCATCGTCGAAGGCCTCGATCCAGTGCGTCAACCCGTAACGGGGATCGGTGATCGTGTTGAAGTCCTGCCTCATCACCAGCACGTCGACCATCGCCGGCGTGCTGACATCCTTGCTTACGACCGGACCGGGAAAGTCCAGCCGGTACATCTGGTGGTCGCCCTTGGCCTGAAGATCGACCTTGACCGACAGCTTCAGCGGCGCAAGTGCCGGCACCGCCTCGATAAAACGGCGGCCGGCCTCTTCGAGCTGAGTCTTTGTGTCGGTTTGGCTCATTCAATCTCCTTGTGCGCGAAGCGCGTTAGATCTTGTGTTTTTCGAGCAATTTACGGCCGATGACCATGCGCTGAATCTCGCTCGTGCCCTCGCCGATCAACAGCAACGGCGCATCACGGTAGAGACGCTCGATCTCGTATTCCTTGGAATACCCATAGCCGCCGTGAATGCGAAACGAGTCCTCGACGACCTCTTTGCCGGCTTCGCTGGCGAACAGCTTGGCCATGCCGGCCTCGACCTCGCTGCGGACGCCGGCGTCCTTGAGCCGAGCCGCGCGCAACGTCATCAGGCGCGCGGCCTCGACTTTGGTCGCCATGTCGGCGAGCTTGAACTGGATCGCCTGGTGCTGCGCGATCGGCTTGCCGAAGGTCTTGCGCTCCTGTGCGTACTTGATCCCCAGCTCGAAGGCGCGCTGGGCGATGCCGACGCCTCGGGCGGCGACGTTGACGCGGCCGACCTCCAGCGCGTCCATCATCTGAACGAAGCCCTTGTTGAGGCCGGCCTCCTCGCCGCCGAGGATGTTCTCGGCCGGGCACTTGTAGCCGTCGTATACGAGCTCGGTGGACTCGACGCCCTTGTAACCCATCTTCTTGAGCTGCGGCGGCACCGTCAAGCCGGCGTACTCACCGGTGTTCTCGTGAGCGCCGGGCTCCTTCTCGGTGATAAAGCAGGTCATGCCCTTAAACGGCGGTGAAGCCTCGGGGTCAGTCTTGACCAGCAGGAAAACGAGACCGGCACGCAGACCGTTTGTCACCCACATCTTCTGACCGTTGATTTCGTAGTCGCCGGCGTCCGTCTTGACGGCGGCCGTCTTGATCGCCTGAACATCGGAGCCGAGTTCGGGCTCGCTCATGCTGAACGCTGCGCGGATCTCGCCGGTGGCCATCTTCGGCAGCAGGCGCTCCTTCTGCGCGTCACTGCCGAACTTCATCAGCAGGTAGCTGCCGATGAAGTGGGTGTTGACGATGCCGGCGACGCTGATCCAGCCGCGCGAGAGTTCCTCGACAATCATCGCGTAGGTCGTCAGGTCGAGCCCCATGCCGCCGTACTCCTCGGGGATCGTGACCCCGAACAGGCCGAGCTCCTTCATCTGCTCGACGACCTCATAGGGGAAGGAGTCCTCGTGATCGTGCTTCTCGGTGACCGGGAGCACCTGCTCGTCGACGAACTGATGCACCATCTCGGTGATCGCGCGTTGCTCGTCGGTCTTGTCGATATGGGCGGCTGAGATTGTTCCGGCTTCCATTGATAGTTGTCCTCGTTGAAGGTGTGCTTTGGCTGGGATTTGCAGGGTGTGCGGACGGACCCGGCGATCGGTGAGAGACGCTCCGGGAGCATTGTTCCGGCGAGCTCGCCGGTCGATTCGCCTCCGGCGCGGCGGGACTCGCGCGGATCACCGGGGTCGAGATGGAGCGACAAAGGATATCTGCCGTGAAACGTGCCTGGGAATCGCCCCCGCGAGCCGTCTCATCGGCAGCGCCGGCCGGCCGCCAGCGGCCATGCCGCGCGCGATCGGTTCGCTATGGTACGCCGCCATGAGACTCTTCGAATACGAGTCGCGCGAGATCGTCAAGCGCGAGGGAATCCCGGTTACCAACTACGGATTCGCCAAGACCGCCGACGAGGCGCTCGCCGCGGCGAAGAACATCGATGGCCCGACCGTGATCAAGTCACAGGTGCTGACCGGCGGCCGGATGAAGGCCGGCGGCGTGCAGTTTGCAGACACCCCAGACGAGGCCGCCAAGCACGCCGAGAACATTCTCAAGCTGGAGATCAACGGCCACATGCCGCGCGGCGTGTTGGTCGATCCCAAGGCCGCCGTCAAGCAGGAGTACTACGCCGGCGTGGTCTGGGACGGCATCCGCAAGAAGCCGGTGATGCTGTTCTCCGACATGGGTGGCATCGACATCGAAGAAGTCGCGGAACAGCATCCCGGCCATGTCGGCCGCGCCCACTTTTCCAACCTGATCGAGGCCCCGGAGTTTCTGGCCAAGGAAGTGATCGCCCAGACCGGCGTCACCGGCCGTCAGCTTCAACGCATCACGCCGATTCTCGCGCGTCTGGCTCGGCTGTTCGTCAAGTACGACATGACCCTGGCCGAGATCAACCCGCTGGTCGAGCTCGATGACGGCAGCTTCGTGGCGCTCGACGCCCACATGGACATGGAGAACGAGGCGCGTCCGCGACAGAAGCGGATTCTCGCCGACCTCGGCGTCGGCGACGAAGAGACCCGCGAGGCCCGCGAGGCGACCGAGTTTGAGATCGCCGGCGAGGCCGTCGACGGCATGGACCACCGCGGCGTGGCCGGCAACGTGACCGAGTTCGACGGCAACCTCGGTCTGGTGATCGGCGCCGGCGGCGGATCGCTGACGCTGTTCGACGCGGTCCGCAAGTACGGCGGCAAACCCGCCAACTACTGCGAGATCGGTGGCAACCCGTCGGTCGCCAAGGCCTGTGGCCTGGCCAAGCTGGTGTTGTCTAAGCCCGGCGTCGACAAGATCGCCGTGATGATGTCGATCGTCTCGAACACGCGCGTCGACATCGTCGCGCGCGGCGTAATCAAGGCATGCCTGGAGCTGGGCTTCGACCCGGCCGAGAAGATCGCGATCTTCCGCATCCCCGGCGCATGGGAGGACGAGGGCTACAAGATCCTCGACAAGTACGGCGTCGAGTACTGCGACCGTTCGGTCTCGATGCACGAGGCCGCGCGGCGCGCGGTCGAGAAGATCCAAGGAGTGCCCGCATGAGCATCTTGTTAAACGAAGACACAACCTTCATCGTCCAGGGCATCACCGGCCGCGAGGCCGTCAACCTGACGCGCGAATGCCTCGATTACGGCAAGGGCGCGAGGGTCGTCGGCGGCGTCACCCCGGGCCGGCTCGGCCGCGACGTACACGGAGTGCCGGTGTTCGACACGGTCGCGCAGGCCGTCGCCGATCACGGAGCCCCGATCGACGGCTCGGTCGTCACGGTGCCCCCCGCCTTCACCAAGGACGCCGTGCTCGAAGCCCTCGAACACGAGATCAAGCTGATCGTGATCGTCACCGAGCGCATTCCGCGCGCCGACGTCGCGCAGATGGTCGAGGTCGCCACCACCAAAGACGCCCGCATCATCGGCCCCAACTGCCTCGGCGCGATCGTGCCCGACGTCGTCAAGATGGGCGGCATCGGCGGTCCCGCCAAGGACGCCGCGAAGGCTTATACGCCCGGTTCGGTCGGCGTGATGTCGCGCTCAGGCGGAATGACGACGGAAATCTCCTCCACGCTGACGGCGGCCGGGCTCGGCCAGTCGACGGCGGTGTCGATCGGCGGCGACGCGATCATCGGCTCCACCTACACCGAGCTGATGCCGCTGTTCGAGGCCGACGAGCAGACCGAGGCGATCGTCATCTACACCGAGCCGGG
This sequence comes from Solirubrobacterales bacterium, assembly GCA_049276635.1. Lineage (GTDB taxonomy): Bacteria > Actinomycetota > Thermoleophilia > Solirubrobacterales > JACPNS01 > JACPNS01. The sequence goes on from JBASWU010000111.1 coordinate 10,453, forward strand.
CGGCCGCATGGAGGCCGAGCTGGCCAACTACGTGACCGCGAACAACTCGCGGCTGCCGATCGTCGCGTTCATGGCCGGCAAGTTCATGGACGAGATGCCCGGCATGAGCTTCGGCCACGCCGGCACGATCGTCGAGGGCAAGGCCGACACCGCCGCCGAGAAGATCACGCGCCTGCGCGAGGCAGGGATCGCCGTGGCCGAAGAGATCGCGGAGATCCCCGGTCTGGTCAAGGAACTGATCGGAGAGAAGGTTGCGTCGTGAGCGCTGAAACGGTTGCAGAGAACCTGTTCATCGACGTCGAGGTCGACGCCGCGGTCGCGCGCGATCCGGAAACCGTGCGCAAGCTCGTCGACGCCTGTCCGGTCGACATCTTCGCCGCCGGCGACGACGGGGCACTTGAGATCGTCACCAAGAATCTCGACGAGTGCGTCTTGTGCAACCTCTGCGTCGACGCCGCGCCCGCCGGCACTGTCCGAGTAGTCAAACTCTACGAGTAGCCAACGTCGCCTGGGGTGCGACCCTCGGGCCTTGGCCAGATAGCGTCGGGCGGGATTTCCAATGAACCGATTCATCAGCTTTCCCGAGATCGTCGCGGAGCTGGCCGCACGGCCCCCGGGCCCGGCCCTGATCGAGCTCGCCCGCGACGGCGGCCGGCGCGAGTTTTCCTTCGCCGACGTCGTGAACACGGCCGGCTCATATGCGGCGGCCTTTGCCCGGCGCGGCGTCGAGCGTGGCGATGTCGTGTTGACCCTGATCGGAAATCGCCCGGAATGGGTGTTCGCCATGGTTGGGTGCTGGCGAATGGGGGCCGTAGTGCTGCCGTGCAACGAAATGCTGCGGGCCAAGGACCTGCGCCAGCGAATCGAAAACGCGCGTCCGAAGCTCGTGGTCGCCGACGAACGCAACCGCGCCGAACTCGAGGCCAGCGGATTCGACGGCGAGACGATCCTGATCCCGGATACGGATCTGGCCGGATTTGAGCCGCTCCCCCCCGTACGACTCGCTCCCGGCGATCCCGCGCTGATGATCTTCACCTCGGGCACGACCGGCGACGCCAAGCCCGTCGTCCATACTCACGGTTGTCTGCCGGGCCAGCGGCTGCAGGCCGAGCACTGGTTCGACGCGCGGCCGGGTGAGATCGCCTGGTGCACGGCGGCCTCGGGCTGGTCGAAGAGTGCGCGCAACGTTTTTCTGACACCGTGGCTGTGCGGCGCCGCGGCGGTTCTGCACGACCAGCGCTTCGACCCGGCCGAACGGCTCGAGATCATCGCGAGCGAGCGGGTCAACGTGCTCTGCATGGCGCCGACCGAGTACCGCGTGATCGCGCGCCGGGTGCGGCTCTCGGCGATCGAGCCGCTACGCCACTGCGTCTCGGCCGGCGAGGCGCTCAACGCGGAGATTTTCGACAACTGGCGGGCGGGCCTCGGCGTCGAGATCCACGACGGCTACGGGCAGACCGAGACCGGCGCGGTCACCTCCGTGCGCCCCGGCGACGCGGTCAAACCCGGTTCGATGGGGCGGCCGTTGCCGGGTATCGCGATCCGCATCGAGGACGAAGAGCTGCTGATCGACCCGGCGACGGTTCCGACCTTTTTCGCCGGCTACGGCCGGCCCGGAGAGCTGTCGCCGCCCCAGCTGCACCCCGACGACAGCGGCCGCAAGTGGTGGCGAACCGGCGATCTCGTCACACAGGACACCGACGATTACCTCTGGTTTGCCTCGCGCAACGACGACATCATTCTCTCGGCCGGTTATCGGATCGGCCCGTTCGAGGTCGAGTCGGCGCTGATCTCGCACCCGTCGGTCGCCGAGGCGGCGGCCGTCGCCGCGCCAGACGCCGAACGCGGCGCAGTCGTGCGCGCGATCGTCGTGCTCAAGGACGGCTTCGAGCCGGGCGACGAACTGGCCGCCGAACTCCAGTCGCACGTCAAGGGCGTGACCGCGCCGTACAAGTACCCGCGGATCGTCGAGTTCGCCGAGGCGCTGCCGAAGACCGCCAGCGGCAAGATCCGCCGCGCCGAGCTGCGCGGCGACGCGTGATCGCCGGCCGGCTTCGGCGCGGCCGCGGTGGGAATATCGGCGGTACGGTGGAGGCGTGAGCAATCGACTGGCGAACGAGTCCTCCCCTTATCTGCGCCAGCACGCCGAAAACCCGGTCGACTGGTACCCGTGGGGCGCCGACGCGCTCGCGCGTGCGCGGGACGAAGACAAACCGATCCTGCTCTCGATCGGCTACGCCGCCTGTCACTGGTGCCACGTGATGGCGCACGAGTCGTTCGAGAACGAGTCGACGGCGGCGTACATGAACGATCACTTCGTGAACATCAAGGTCGATCGCGAGGAACGCCCCGACATCGACGCGATCTACATGGAGGCCGCTCAGGCGATGAGCGGGCACGGCGGCTGGCCGTTGACGGCATTTCTGACGCCGACGCAGGTGCCGTTCTTCGCCGGGACGTACTTTCCACCGGAGCCGCTGCCGGGTCGCCCGAGTTTCGTGCAGCTGATGACGGGAGTTCTCGAGGCCTGGACCGCCAGGCGTGACGAGATCGAACGCTCGCACGAGCGCATCGTCGAAGCCCTGTCGATGACGGCGAGACTGAAAGCGCCCGACGAGCCGCTGACCGCCGAGACCCTGGCCGCGGCACGAGCGAGCCTGAGCGGCGCCTTCGACGAACGTTTCGGCGGCTTTGGCGGAGCGCCCAAGTTCCCGGCCCACTCGGTACTCGACTTCCTGCTCGGATCGGGCGACGCGCGCTCGATCGAGGTCGCCCTGGCGACCTTGAGCAAGATGGCGGCCGGAGGCATCCATGATCAGATCGGCGGCGGTTTCGCCCGTTACAGCGTCGACGAACGCTGGCACGTCCCGCATTTCGAGAAGATGCTCTACGACAACGCGCTGCTGGCGCGTAACTATCTGCACGCCTGGCAGGTCAGCGGAAACGACGAGTTCGCCGACACCTGCAAAACAACTCTCGACTGGATGCTGACCGAGCTGCGCGGCGACGAGGGCGGGTTCGCCAGCGCGCTCGACGCCGACTCGCTCGACGCGACCGGTCACCGCGAGGAGGGCGCCTTTTATGTATGGGACAAAGACGAGCTGGCCGCGGTGGCCGGCGGCGTAGCGCCGGACGCTCTTGACGACCTCCTCACATATTGGGGGGTGATCGACGACGGCGAATTTGAGGGCCGCAATGTGCTCTTCGTCAACGCGCCGGAGCGCAGGCCAAGCGACGCGAGTCTCGAGTCGATTCGTGCGGCGCTTTACGAACACCGCGCCAAACGGTCATGGCCGGCGCGCGACGACAAGCGCGTCACCTCGTGGAACGCGCTCGCGATCGCCGCCCTCGCCGAGGCCGGCGGCACACTCGGCGAACCGCGCTACCTGGACGCCGCCGTCGCCGCCACCGAATTCGTCGAGCGAGAGTCGCGGACGGCCGACGGGCGCCTGCGGCGTTCATGGCTCGGCGGCCGCTCCGGCCCGCCCGGCTATCTCGAAGACTACGCCTATGTCTCGGCCGCATACCTGACCCTTTACGAGCACACCTTCGATGAGCGCTGGTTCGTCCTCGCGCGCTCGACCGCGGACCTGATGGTCGAGCTGTTCGCCGACGGCGAAGCCGGCGGATTCTTCTCGACGGCCCACGATCACGAGAAACTCCTGGTCCGGCGCAAAGATCTGGAAGACTCGCCGATTCCCGGCGGCAACGCCGCCGCGGCGCTGGCGCTGCTCCGGCTGTCGGCGCTGACCGGCGCCGGCGACTACCGCACACGTGCCGGCAACGCGCTGCGCATCCTCCAGCCGATGGCAGTGCGCTACCCGAGTGGATTCGGGCACGCCCTCCAGGCGATCGCGTTTTATCTCGGTCCGGTGCGAGAGGTCGCCTTGATCGGTGATCGGCTCGAGCGGTTCACCGCGGTGGCACGCACCGGGTTCCGGCCGCGTGTCGTGCTCGCCGGCGGACCGCGGAAGGCCGATCCGGCGGTGCCGCTGCTGCGAGGCCGCGCGACGATCGACGGCCGCTCGGCGGCGTACGTCTGCGAGAACTTCACCTGCCGGCGGCCGGTCACCGACGTCGCCGAGTTCCGGTCGGCGATCGACTGACCGCGCGGGCGAACATTTCGGCCGCCGGAACCGGCCGAGTCGCGCAAATTGCGGGAATTTCCGCGACGACCACGCTCGGGCCGGGCTCCCGCATGCGAGAATGGGCCGCGTGAGTGCCCCGCTCAAACGTCATCCGCGTTTCGCCGCCGCGGACGAGGATCTGTTCGTCGCGGCCGAGACCGAGATCGGCCGCGTCTTCGCCGCCTTGAGCGAGCGTGGTGTGTCGCTCGTCCAGCCGGCCGAGAGCCCCGAGCAATTCGCCGCGGTGTTCGCGGCCCGCACCGGTCGCCGCCTGCGCCCGGCCGACCCCGACGACCACGCCGATCTGGTTGACGCGCTGACCGGCGGCGACGCGTCGCTGGTCAAGTGCGATCTCGGCGGTGTCACACCGTTTACCCGGCGCGTCCTGTCGGCGGCCGCGAAGATCGATCGCGGACAAACGCGCTCCTATCAGTGGCTCGCGCGTCAGATCGGCATGCCGCGCGCCTCCCGCGCCGTCGGCAACGCGCTCAGCTCCAATCCGCTGCCGATCATCATTCCCTGCCACCGCATCGTGCGCGGCGACGGGACGCTCGGCGGCTATGCGTTCGGACCGCGGATCAAACGGTCGCTGCTCGAGGCCGAGGGCGCGTTGCACAGCCTCACCGCGGTCTAGAAAACGCGCTTCTGATCGGACAGCGGGTCGTCGCCGTTGCCGGAGTCCGATTCGACCTGCCCGGCTTGCGGCGGCGGCGCAGCGTCTTCTACCGGCGGACGCCGGCGCGCAAGCGCCGCCGGCCACCACATTTTCTCGCCGAGGATAAACCCCAGCGCCGGTATCAGCGTCGTTCGCACGACCAGCGCGTCGAACAGCACGCCGAGCGCGATCGCGAAGCCGATCTCGGTCAGCATCGTCAGCGGCATCGACGCGAGCACCAGAAAAGTTCCCGCGAGCACAACACCGGCCGAGGTGATGACGCCGCCGGTGACGATCAATCCGCGCCGGATACTTTCGCGCGCGTCGTGCCGGAGGGCCTCCTCGCGGACACGCGCCATCAGGAAGATGTTGTAATCGACCCCGAGCGCGACGAGAAAAATGAACACGAACAACGGCAGATACTCGTCGACCCCGGGAAAGCCGAACAAATAGCGGAAGGCCAGATAGCTCACCCCGAGCACCGCGACGAACGATGTCACGACCGTGAGGATCAAGACGACCGGCGCGACGACCGCCCTCAGCAGCGCGATCAGAATCAGCGTCACCACCAATAGCGCCAGCGGCATAATCAGGCGGTTGTCTCTGGCGGCGAAGTCGCGACTGTCGGCCTCGATCGCGGTCGGGCCGGCGACAAACGCGGCGCCGGGCGCGGCCGTGCGGACCGTCTGGCGAACCCGCGGAACGGCGCCGATCGCGGCCCGACTGTAGGGTGCGTATTTGAGCGTCGCTTCGACGCGTACGACGTCGCGGCCGCGCTGGATCAGCCCGACCGAAGCGATATCCGACGAGCGATTGAGCGCCGCGACGACGCGCGGTACCGCCTCGCGACTGGTCACCAGGACCGTCGTCGGACCGGTCGCCCCCGGCGGCAGCGCGCGCTCGAGCATTCGCTGGCCCTGCACCGACTCGACGTCGTCGCGGAACGACTGCGCGAGGTCGAGTCCCCCGGGATGAGCGAACAGCCCCAGCGACATTACCGCCATCGCCGAGAACACGGCGATGCTGATGACGCGCGGACGCGCCGCGATGCGGCCGGCGAGCCGCGGCCAGAAACCGCCGGTCGTCACCGGCTCGACCGAGCCAAACCGCGGGATGAACGGCCAGAACACCCGTCGTCCAAAGATCAGCAGCAACGCCGGAAGAACCGTCAACATCGCGATCATCGTGATCGCGATTCCCATCGCGCCCAGCGGACCGGTCCCCGACGTTGCGTTGACGTCGGCGAACACGAGACACAACAACGCAGCGGCGACGGTTGCCGCCGAGGCGAAAATCGGCGGTCCGGAACTGCGCAGCGCGGCGGCCATCGCGACGTGGGTGTCCTGGTGACGACGCAGTTCTTCGCGATATCGTGCGATCAAGAGCAGCGCGTAGTCGGTGCCGACGCCGAAAATCAACACCGTCATCAGGCTCGACGCCTGCGTCGTGATCGTGGTGCCGCGCTCGGCGAGCGTCGTTCCGATGCCGCGTGACGCTAGCTCGGCGAAGCCGACGCTGACGAGCGGGACCAGCCAGAGCAGCGGGCTGCGGTAGATCAACAGCAGCAAGATCGTGATCAAGGCGATCGTGCCGGCCAGGAGGCTGCCGTTAATGCTCTCCAGCACGCGCACCGAGTCGTCGAAGTAGCCGATCTGCCCGGTGACCGTCGCGTTGAGTGCGACGCGATCGTCGGCCGCCAGGGAGCGCAGGCGGGCGGAGGCGTCAAAGAGGATCTCCTGGTCGCCGTGTGCGCGGACCTGCAGATAGATCGCGGCGGTCTCGCCGTCGGCGACGAAGAACAGTTTCGGCGCACCGTACTGGCCGCGAACGGGTTCGCGTTCGAGCGACCGCGTATCGCCGCGAATCGCCGACCGGTCGGCGCTTGTCAGCCCGGTCAGGCGCTGGTACACCAGCAGCCCCGTGAGCAGCTCATCGCCGAAGCCCTGTTCCTCGAGATGAATCGCCTTGAGCGACTCGGCGGACTTGGGCAGATACGCCGCGTCGCGGTTGTTCTGGGAACCCTCGAAGTCGGCCGCGGCGCCCGCGAACACGGCCGTGACGGCTATCCAGCCAGCCAATACCAGCCATTTAGCGGTACGCCCCGATGCGAATTTAAAGGCTTTCATCCCCTCTTCGGCCGCATTCTAGGTGACTCCGGCCGGGAAGCTACTTATTCGTCAGTATTCATCGTCGGCGGCTTGTGGTACCTGCGGCATGGCAGGAGCCGCCCGCCCGGGCGTTGGCCGGCCGAAACTCGTTAGCCGAGGCCGTATGGTCGATCCCCGGGCCGTCTCGGCCCCGTACGGCACCGGCTAGAGCACCGGCAGGAACCGGTCCAGCTCCCACTGAGTGACCTGGACGCGATAATCGTCCCACTCCTGGCGCTTGATCTCGATGAAGCGCTGGAACATGTGCTCGCCGAGCGTGCGCAAAACCAGCTCGCTCTCGGCCGCCAGTTCGACGGCCTCGCCGAGCGTCGAGGGCAGATGCTCGATACCCAGGCGCTTGCTCTCGGAGTCCGTCAGGTGGTAAAGGTTCTTCTCCATCGGCTCGGGCAGTTCGTAGCCCTTCTCGATGCCCTCGAGGCCGGCCTGTAGCAGCGCCGCGAAGGTCAGGTAGGGGTTGCACGCCGGGTCGGGACAGCGCAACTCGGCGCGGGTCGCCTGCTCGCGGCCGTCACGATGCGGAGGCACGCGAACCAGCGCCGAGCGGTTGCGGCGCGACCACGCCAGGTACACCGGTGCCTCATAGCCGGGCACGAGCCGCTTGTAGCTGTTGGTCCACTGGGCGAAGATCGCGCAGATCTCGCGCGCGTGGGCCAGCTGGCCGGCGATGAATGCCTTGCCGACGTCGCTGAGAAAGTATTGGTCGTTCTCGTCGTAGAATGCGTTGCCGCCGTCGCGAAAGAGGCTCTGGTGAGTATGCATGCCCGAGCCGTTCTCGCCGTAAAGCGGTTTCGGCATGAAACTCGCGTGGTAGCCGTACTGCGAGGCGTATTCCTTGACGACCATCCGATAGGTCATGCAGTCGTCGGCCATCTTCAGGGCGTCGGCGTAGCGCATGTCGATCTCCTGCTGCGACGGGCCGGCCTCGTGATGGGTGTACTCGATGTGAATGCCCATCTGCTCAAGCGCAAGCACGGTGTCACGGCGAATATCGGAGCCGGCGTCGAGCGTCGTCAGGTCGAAGTATCCGCCCTCGTCAAGCGGTTCCGGTGCGGCGCCGGGCGCCACCTTACCGTCGCGGAAGTAGTAGTACTCGAGCTCCGGTCCGACGTTGAAGGCCTCGAAGCCCATGTTTTTGGCGCGCTCGATCGCACGGCGCAGCGCGTGGCGCGGATCACCCTCGTAAGGCCGACGACTCGGCGTGACGATGTCGCAGAACATGCGAGCGACACCTTGGTCGTCGGGACGCCAGGGCAACGCGGCGAACGTTGAGGGATCGGGCATCGCGATCATGTCGGACTCCTCGATCGCGTTGAATCCGGTGATCGAGGATCCGTCGAAACTGGCACCGCCCGCGAAGGCGTCCTTGAGCTCGGCGCTGTTGATGCTGAAGCTCTTAAGCTGGCCGAGGATATCGGTAAACCACAGGCGCACGAAGCGAATATCACGCTCCTCGACCTGCGCCATCACCTCGTCGGGCGTCATCTTGTTGTCAGCCACTCGTCGTCCTCCAGCTCGATCGCCATGCGCTGCATTTGCGCTTCAGCGCATCCTAGTGGGACTCCCGGGAACGTTGGTTCCGGCCAGCCGCCGTTCCGCGCGGGTCGTTGCCGGGAGGCGCCGCTGGGCGGTCGGCTCAGACAGCAGACTCCGAATCAACCGTCGAGAGGGCGGACCATGCCCTGCGACTCCGCGGCGGCTGCACGCCACTTTCCGTGCGGACGCACGCCCGACAGCGAAGCGCCTGAACACCAGCGATGGGCCGGCGGCGGTAGCTCGGCGATGCGGCGACGCTGGCACGCGGCGCCGGCGCGGCTAACTGCCGGTGATGATCGCGACCACGACCATGAACACGCCGAGAAACAACGCCCACTGCGCGGCGCGGTCAGGGTGCTGGTCGTAGCGCGAAACCGAGACGGCCGGACGACGACGCGGCGGCGTGGCCTGTCCGCGAATCTTGATCGTGCGCACGCCGTCGGCGTCGATGCGCGTGCGACCCGAGTCGTAAGGGCGCGCCGCGCGCGGCGCGTAGGCGCGTCCGGCCGGGCGCGAAGTCTGTCGTGCCTGATGCGAAAACGCCGGTTCGAAGTCGGCGTCGGGCCTGTGGGAGGGCGTACGCGTCGTTTGGTCGTTGCCGACCGAGTCACGAACACCGAGTCCAGCGTTGCTCAATTAAATCAACCTCTTCCTAATGCTTACGGGGTTAGCTGACGGACTCGCGCAGAAGAGCTGCGCTACGCCTGATTGCTTACGACTGCACCTATAGTTGCGGCGCCGTCGGTCGGCTTTTGGCGATTCGCCCCTGCTCAGCGCGCTTTTTTGCGCCCTGGGCCTTGGGTCCCCCGCGTCGTTGGCACTGACCATGCAGAACCTGACTTCAGCGGTTATGAAGCAGGGATATTAACAGCGAGGCTCGAACCATGCACGCAAAAGTGCCGCAAAGCGCCTGATTGCCGCGCTGTTTGGGTGGTTTTTGCGGCGGATGATAGGTTTCGCGCCGCGATGATCCTGGTATTCGGCGCAACTGGATTCACCGGCCGGATGGTGGTCGAAGACCTCGTCGAACGCGGCCTGGCGGTGCGGATCGCCGGGCGTTCCCAGGAGCGCCTGCGGCGGCTGTCGGAGCGGCACGGAGGACTCGACTGGGCCGTCGCCGACGTCGAGGATCCGGCATCGGTCGCGCGCGCGGCCGACGGCGCGAGCGTGCTCGTCACGACCGTCGGTCCTTACAGCTGGTGGGGTCAGATCGCCGCCGAGGCCGCGATCGAACACGGTATCCCCTACATCGACATCACCGGAGAACCGGCGTTTGTCCGCCGGATCTTCGAAGAGTTCGGCCCGCGCGCCGAGAGCGCCGGCTGCGCGATGCTCACGGCGATGGGTTACGACTACGTGCCGGGCAATCTCGCCGGCGCGTTGGCGCTCGAAGCCGCCGGCGGCGCTGCTCGCTCTGTCGACATCGGCTATTTCCTGAGCGGCGAGACATCGCGCTCGCTCGGCTCGTTTTCGGGCGGGACGTTGCGATCGCTTCGCGCCTCGAGCTCGGCGATGCAGTTCGCCTGGCGCGACGGCGCCCTCGTTGACGAGCGCGGTGCCAAACGGATGCTCAAATTCGAGTTCGGCGGCAAGAGCGCGACGGCTATCTCGATCGGCAGTACCGAGCATCTTTCGCTTCCACGCCTCCATCCCGAACTGCGGACGGTCAATGTCGGCCTGGGATGGTTCGGCTCGGCGTCTCGCGCGGTCAGTCTTTTTTCCGCCGCCGGCGCCAAGGCCGAGCGAGTGCCGCTGCTCGGCGGATTGATCCGCCGTGGTTCCGGCGGCGCCGGCGATCGAGCGCCGCAAACCAAACAACGCGCCGAGCCGGCCGGACCGAGCGACGACTCGCGCAGGCAGGCGCGCACCGACGTGATCGCGGTCGCCCGCGACGCGAGCGGTGCCGAACTCGCCAGCGTGCGGCTCGACGGCCCCAACCCCTACGACCTGACCGGCAAGCTGGCCGGGTGGGCGGCGGAGCGGGCCGCGGCCGGAGCGATCAACGGCACCGGCGCCCTGGGGCCCGTCGAGGCGTTCGGACTCGAGCCGCTGCGTGCAGCCTGCGAGACGTTCGGGCTCAAAGAGGTTTAGACGGCGGTTGTCACTTGCCGGCGACGGCGGCGATGTACTGGGCGACGAGCCTCGCGTCGGAGCCGGCAAGCAGTTCGCGCGGCATCTGCTTGCCGGACGCCCCGCCGTTTTTGATCGCGGCTTCGACGCGGGCGGCGGCGGCGTCGGGCTCGGCGGCGCCGAGGCCGAGGGTGTCGAGACTTGGGCCGTAAACGCCACGTGCGTTGGCGGCGCTGAGCGTGTGGCAGCTGGCGCAGGTCTCGCGGAAGATCACACGGCCTTCGCGCAATGACTCCGAGGAGTCGCGCGTGTAGGTGCCGACGCCGCTCGGCAAACGATCGCTGGCGGCGGCCGTTACGAGGATCGGCGTGACGATCACCGCTCCGGCGAAGGCCGCGGCCACCAGCAGACGAGCGCCACCGGGCATTCGGCCGAGCGGCCCTCGGGCCTTGGGCTCGGCGTCCTTGTCCTTAGGGCGAAAAGCCCAGCCGAACACACCGAACGCGGCGACCACCCAGATCAAGACGAAAAGGAGTGCTTTCATCGGCCGGGATCATATACGGCGCGCCGACGGTCCTTTGGGCGATCGGCGTTGATCGCCGCCGACGATCGCCGACGCGGTTACGCCATAGAAAAGACCCGCCGAAGCGGGCCTTTCCCTTAGCAAGCCTGTAAGCCGGATTCTGTCGTTGATCGGCCATCTATCTGCCCTTCTGAGCCTTGCGGCCTGAAAGGCGGGGTCTTGATTGGACTGTTCTTGCGAACTGTTGCTTCTCGTCCCCTGCGATCTACCTGGACCTCGGCGAGCAGCGTCGACGGTCCTGTTTGATCTTGCACCGGATGGGGTTTACCTAGCCGTCGCGTCACCGCGACGCTGGTGCGCTCTTACCGCACCGTTTCACCCTTACCGTCCGCCTGGCTCAATTGCTTGGGCCGGGCGGCTTAGGCGGTTATTTTCTGTGGCACTTTCCCTCGGGTTTCCCCGGGTCGAGCGATCAAACTCGACCATCCATGCTCTGTGGTGTCCGGACTTTCCTCGAATGCCTCCTTGGAGCGGCCCTCGCGGAGCGCTTCTGGTGTGACACCCGCGGCCGATTGGCTTGCGGATGCTTATAGGTCCATTCTAGGACCCACGAGCACGCAGCGCAACGCAACGCAAGTGCATATTTTTCCCAAACTCCGGGATCTCCGCGAGCGATTTACCCGAAGCGCTCGGACCCGGGCCGGTCGCCGCGCACCCAGCTCCGGTAGCCGGCGTCGACCTCGAGCTTCCAGATCGGCGCCTCCTGCTTGACGCGGTCGATCGCCTCGCGGGCCGCGGTGAAGGCCGCCGGCCGGTGCCGGGCCGACACCGCGACGATCACGCTGGGCTCGTTGAGCGGCACCTCACCGACGCGATGCTCGATCGCGACCGACTCAAGCTTGTAGCGCTCCATCAACTCGACCACGATCCGCTCGATCCGAATCTGGGCCATCTCCTCGTACGCCTCGTACTGCAGCAGGTTGACGTCGCGAGTGGTTCCGGTGAAGGTCACGATCGCGCCCGCGCCGTTTGTCATCACAAGGTCGTGGAGCGTCTGCAGACTCAGCGGCTCGGAGCTGATGCGCACGTGAACCGGAGCGCCGCCGGACACCGGCGGGATCAACGCAAGCTCGTCGCCCGGCTCGATCACGTGGCTGGCAGTAACGTATTCACGATTGACCGCCAGCCGGACCGAGTCGCCGGCGCCAAACGTCTCATCGACTCCGGCGGCCTTGAGCGTCCGATGGATCGCGACGCTCGCGCGAACGCCGCGCGCCAGCTCAACGGTCACCGAACGGGCGTCGGCGAGCTCGGCGAGCCAGGCGAACAGGCGCACTTCGACACTGAAACGCTCGACGTCGTCGCGCGGCGGAGCAATCGTCTCGGCGCCGTCGGCTTGGGCGGAGCGACGGTTCATCGCGCGGCGGCGCTCAGCCATCGATCGCCTCGCACTCGATTTGAGTTCCGGAGGGCGACGCGCCCGGGCCCGGCGGAATGATCGCCAGCGTGTCACAGCCGGACAGCGAGACGGCGGCGTCGGAGCCGAGTTCGACCGGCTCGACCGTCGCGACCAGGCGATCTCGCCGCAGCCGGGCCGGCATCAGCTTATGAAGAACCGGGTCCGGCGCGATCGAACTCGACAGCAGCGCGTGGTTTCGCGGCGGTGGCGGTGCTCCGAGCGAAGCCAGCACGCAGCGCCGTACGTACAAAACGGCGCAGACAAAAGCAGAGAGCGGATTTCCGGGCAGGGCGAAGACCGGCACCTCACCGTCGTCACGCGTGAGCGAGGCGAGCACGAACCGCCGGCCGGGGCGAGCGGCGATGCCGGCCACGCGGACCTCGCCGCCGAGTTGATCGAGCGCCATCGCGACGTGGTCGTGGCGGCCGGCCGAGATACCGCCGCAGCTGACGACGATGTCCGAGGCGTCGGCGGCCTCGGCCACCAGCGCGGTGACGATCGCGTGGTCGTCGGCGTCGTAGACCGCCGTCGTGACGCTCGCGCCGGCGCCTTCGAGAATCGCCGCGAGCATCGCCGCGTTGCAGTCGTACGCGCCGGCCGAGTCGCGCCGTTGGCCGGGGGCCACCAACTCGTCGCCGCCGGTGAGCACGGTGACGACCGGGCGGCGGGAGCACTCGACCGAGGCCAGCCCGAAGGCGGCGAGCGCCGTCAGCTCACCGACCCCGATGCGCGTTCCGGCGGCGATCATCAGGTCGCCGGCGGCGGCGTAACGC
>JBASWU010000112.1:0-5771 GCA_049276635.1 Solirubrobacterales bacterium
GCGGCTCGCGGAGTTCGGCCTCGGCGATCGCCTGCGCGACGCGACCGGCGTGACGCTACTGCCGTCGCTCGGCTACGGCGAGACGATCGCGCTGGCGGCCGGCGCGCGCGCGGTGCTGACCGACTCGGGCGGACTGCAGAAGGAGGCCGTCTGGCTCGGTACGCAGTGCCTGACGATGCGCTCGGTCACCGAGTGGCCGGAGACCGTCGAGAGCGGTTGGAACACGCTGGTCGAGCTCGACCCCGCGCGTGTGCGCGAGGCGCTGGCCGCCGGGCCGCCGGCCGGAGAGCCGCCGGCCTTGTACGGTGCCGGAACCGCGGGCCGCGCCGTAGTCGAGGCTCTCAGCGCCTACGCCGGCCGGCGCGGGAATGCGCGGGGCGCGAAGGTAGAGTCAGCGTCATGAAGGTTGGAGTGATCGGACTGGGCTATGTCGGCCTGCCGCTGGCCGTGGCGTTCGCCGAGGCCGGCCACGACGTGACCGGCCTCGATCTCGACCAGTCCAAGCTCGCCGCTCTGCGCGACGGGCGCTCCTATATAGGTGACGTTCCCGACACGGCGATCACCTCGATCGCGGCTGCCGCGAGCTGGACCAGCGACTACGCCGAGCTGGCCGAGACCGATGCCGTGATCATCGCCGTCCCGACGCCGTTGACGCGCAACCGCGAGCCCGATCTCGGCGCGATGGTCGCGTCGGCGACGGCACTCGCGCGGGTGCTTCGGCCCGGACAGCTCGTGGTGCTCGAATCGACCACCTATCCGGGCACGACCCGCGAACGTCTCGTGCCGCTGCTCGAAGAGTCCGGCCTCAAGGCCGGCAGCGACTTCTTCGTCGCCTTCTCGCCCGAGCGCACCGACCCCGGCCGCACTGACTTCACGCTGCGCACCACGCCGAAGGTCGTCGGCGGCGACGGCCCCGAGGCTTCGGCTCGCGCCAAGGCGCTCTACGAGAGTGTCTGCGACACGGTTGTCGAGGTGTCGGCGCCCGAGGCGGCCGAGATGACCAAACTGCTCGAAAACATCTTTCGCGCCGTCAACATCGCGCTGGTCAACGAAATGGCCGTGATCTGCGACCGCATGGACATCGATATCTGGGAGGTCGTCGACGCCGCCGCCACCAAGCCGTTCGGGTTCATGAGTTTCAAACCCGGCCCGGGTCTCGGCGGGCACTGCCTGCCGGTCGATCCGTTCTATCTCTCCTGGAAGGCGCGCGAGTACGGACTGTCTGCCGAGTTCGTCGAGCTCGCCGGCCGCACCAACACGAACATGCCGCGCTTTTGTGTGGAGCGCACGGTCGAGGCGCTCAACCTCGCCGGATTGGCGACCTCCAACGCCGAGGTCGCGATTCTCGGTGTCGGCTACAAACCCGACGTCGGCGATCTGCGCGAGTCTCCGGCGCTCTCGATCATGGAGCAGCTCGCGGGGCTCGGCACGACGCTCGCCTATCACGATCCGTACGTCGGACAGCTGCCATCGTTCGGCCTGAGTTCCGAGCCGCTCGACGATCTGCTTCGGCGCGCGGACCTGGTCGTGATCGTCACCGCGCACACTTCGATCGATTACGCCGAGATCGTCGCCGGCGCTAAGCGGGTGCTCGACTTCCGCGGCGTCACCCGCGGGATCGAGGCCGCCAACGTGGTGACGCTGTGACCGCCGCGACCGTGAACATCGGCGTCGTTGGACTCGGCTACTGGGGGCCGAATCTCGCGCGCAACTTCGCGGCGCTGCCCGACGCCGAGGTCACCTGGCTTTGCGATGCCAGCGAGGCCGCGCTCGAACGCCAGAGGGCCACCCACCCGAAGGCGAAATCGACCGGCGATCTCGACGATCTGCTGGCCGACGAATCGCTCGACGCGGTCGTGATCGCCGCGAACGTACCGCAGCACGCGCCGCTGGCGACGCGCGTGCTCGATGCCGGCAAGCACGTGTTCGTCGAGAAGCCGCTCGGCGCCACTCTGGCCGAGACCGAGCAGTTCGTCGCGACCGCCGACGCGACCGACCGCATCGTGATGGTCGGCCACCTGCTCGAGTACCACCCGGGGATCGAGCGGCTCAAGCGCCTCGTCGACGACGGCGAACTCGGCGAGATCCTCTATGTGTACTCCAATCGCCTGAACCTCGGCCAGCTCCGCGCCGACGAGAACGCGCTCTGGAGCCTCGGGCCGCACGACGTCTCGGTCGCGCTGGCGCTGATCGGCGAGGAGCCCGACCAGATCTCGGCGCGCGGCGAGTCGTACATGCGGCCGGGCATCGAGGACGTCGTGTTTGGTCACCTGCGCTTCCCGTCGGGGATCGCCGCGCACCTTCATCTCTCGTGGCTCGATCCGCACAAGGAACGCCGCGTCACCGTCGTCGGCCGTGACCGCATGGCGACCTTCGACGACATGAAGGTCGAGGGCAAGCTGGCCGTCTACGACAAGGGCTTCGACCAGGACTTCAAGTCACACAGTGAGTACATGGCTCGGTCGGGCGACATCTGGCAGCCGCGTATCTCCAACGAAGAGCCGCTGCGAATCGAATGCCGTCATTTTGTGGAGTGCGTTCGCAGCGGTGCCACTCCGCGCACCGATGCCCACTCCGGTCTGCGCGTCGTGCGCGTGCTCGAGGGTCTGCAGAACTCGCTCGACGCGTCATCCCGCGCGGCTGCCGCCGCCAAGGACGTCGTCGGTGCCTGACCGCGTCTCCACCGCGATCTCCGGCCAGGCGCGGATCGGCGAGGGGGTGGTGATCGGCGAGTACGCCGTCTTGCACCCCGGCAGCGTGATCGGCGCGGGGGTGGTGATCGGCGTGCATGTGGTCGTGCACCCCGGCAGCGTCGTCGGCGACGGCTGCGTGTTGCAGGACGGCTGTATCGTCGGCAAGCCCGCGGTGCTCGCGGCGGGATCCACCACCCGGCCGGTCGAACTCGACGGCGCGTCGCTCGCGGCCGGAACGAAGATCTGCGCCGGCGCGATCGTATTTTCCGGCGCGCGGCTCGCCGAGGGTGTCGTCGTCGGCGATCACGCGATCGTCCGAGAACGCGTGCGTGTCGGGGCCGGCAGCGTGATCGGGGCCGCCGCGGTGATCGAAAACGACAGCGTTATCGGTGCCAACGTAAAGATCCAGACGGCGGCGAACATCACCGCTCACGTCACCGTCGAGGACGACGTTTTTGTCGCGCCGGGCGTATTGACGACCAACGACAACACGATGGGCCGCGCCCCCGGCATCCAAAATCGCGGCCCGACGCTGCGGCGCGGAAGCCGCATTGGAGCCGGTGCGATTCTGCTTCCCGGCGTCGAGATCGGCGAGCAGGCGGTCGTCGCCGCGGGTTCGGTCGTAACCCGCTCGGTCGCCGCTGGAATGCTGGTGATCGGTGCCCCGGCCCGAGAGCACGGCGCAACCGGCAAATCCTGAACCCACTTTTATTGAAGTTCCGCGCGTGGCTGCCGATACAAAGCGCGTTACCGCAATCGTTGAGGTGGTTCGATGTCCGACGCTCAGTTTCCGCCCGAGTCTCCCCAAGACCCGGAAAACACTTATTCCATCGACCCAGACGGTGGAATGTCAGACCTTCAGGATGCACAGTCGCCCGCCGAGTGGACTGTCGATCCGGACGACCCAGAGCTCGCTCTTCCGGTCGGTGGCCAGTATCCGGACGACATGTTCGGGATCGACGACGCGGCGGATGCCCCGGTGGCGTTACCGGATTCGGCGATCTCCGGTGGTCTTGCCGACGTCGCCTACGGTAACCCCGGCGAGTTGCCCGCCCCGCTTCCACCCCCGGCGGAGCCGCAGGTGATGCCGGACATGGGCGTCGCCCCGGATCCTCTCCCGATCGACACCGGCGACCGGTTTTCGGTCAGTGAGTTCGCCGAGGCCGACGAGCCGATCGCCGAGCAGACGGGCGGCGACATGTTCTCCGTCGACGAACTGATCGGTCCCGACGAGAGCGACATCGATGATCTCACGCTGCCGGGTCCGAACCAAGCCGGTCCGATCGAGCAGTCCGCCGGCGACATGTTCTCTGTCGGGGATCTGATCGACGACGACCCATCGGCCGCGTCACAGCCGACGCCGCTCGACCTACCCGCACCCGGCCCTGCCGACGCCGGCGACATGTTCACGCTAGACGCGAACGACGAAGCCGGCGCGCCGGCGATCGACGCGATCCCATCGCCTTCGCCCGAGCCGCTCGCGATGCCGGAACCTTTTGCGGCGCCCGAACCGCTCGCGACCCCGCAGCCGCCGGTCATGCCCGAACCGCTCGCGACACCGGAGCCGCTCGGCACGACAGAGCCCCTGGCCGCGCCCGAACCGCTCGCGACCCCGCAGCAGTTTTTGGCGCCCGAATCACTAGTCTCACCCGAACCGCAGGCCGCACACGAGACGCTCGTGACTGACGCGGCTGTGACCGAGCCGTCCACCCAATCCGAGCAGCCGGTCTTCGATCCGGCCGGGGCACCGGTGCCTGACGTCGCGGCGCCAACTGGTCCCTCCGCGGGCTCCGACCTCCTCGGCCCGCACGGAATCATTGACTCACAGGCGGCCGCGCCGACGACTGATTTCGGCTTTGCCGGGATGGATCCGGCCGATGTCGAGGCGGCTCAACAGCCGGCCGCCGAACCACCGGCGATGCCTGACCAGCTCGGGGAGAACCAACCCCCAGAGGCCGAACCCGCGGTCATCAACCCCTATGCGCAGGAGGCCGACGAGGCGAACGTCGTCGACCCGGCAGCGGCATTTGGCGATGGCTTCGTACAGTCCGTACCCGAAGAGCCGGACTCCGGCAGACCACAACAGATCGTCAATCCCTACGCCGAAGTTCCAGACGAGGCCGCGGTGCTCGATCCGGCGATGTCGCTGTCAGACTCGGCACCGGCCGTTGACGAAAGCGTTCCAGAAGTTTTCGTTCGTTCCGAGTTCGACCAACCCGTCGCCGGAACCCCGGGCGTCGACTCGTTCGCCGTGGAGGCGATGGCCGCGGATCCGTCGATGCCGGACCCGGATCTCTACTCCGCCGCCCCCCCGCTCGGTCCCGGGGCGCAGTTCGACCCGATGACGGGCGGTTACGGTGCCACCTCGCCGTACGATGAAATGCCGCCGGCTCCACTACCGCAAACCAGTCGCACCGAGAGTGTTGCCCCGCCCGGCATGGAAAGCCACGCGGCCGGCGAGCTCGTTGTCGCCGGCTCGAGCGCCAAAGTCAAGCGCTCACGCGGCCGGCGCAAAAAGTCTGCAAGCGGCGTTACCGCACCGGTTGCGGCCGTCATTCCCGCCGCTACCGTGCCCGCCGCTACCGCGCCCGCGCCGACCGGCGAGTCCGTCGCGGCGGCTTTCAACGCGTCGCCGGTTCCGGTGGCCCACGAGTCCGGAATGGTTTCACAGCAGCCGTTCGCTCCGCTGTCCGACGCGCCGGCCGGTCCGGTCGCACCTCCCACCGGGGCGCCAGCCCCGGCCAAGCAAGGCAAGTCGTTCGCCGACATGCTGCTCGGCCAAGCCAAGCCCGGCGAGCAGCGCAAACTCTTCGGAATCAAGATCGGCAAGCCGGGCGCGGCACCGGGGCATCCGGCAATCGCGGTTCCGATGCCTGCCGCTTCGCCGGAGGCCGCGTCTACAGCCGTGCAGGCGACGCCCGCTACGGCCGCCGAGATGCCGCCGGCCGTAGAGTCCAAGCGCGCCAAGAAG
The DNA here is from genome assembly GCA_049276635.1 of Solirubrobacterales bacterium. Lineage (GTDB taxonomy): Bacteria > Actinomycetota > Thermoleophilia > Solirubrobacterales > JACPNS01 > JACPNS01. Next base: position 5,665 of record JBASWU010000112.1, read on the forward strand.
CAAAAGCAGCCCAAGGCCGCTAAACCGCCGAAGCCCGCCAAGGCGCCCAAAGACGGCAAGTCGTTCGCCGACATGCTGCTCGGCCAAGCCAAGCCCGGCGAGCAGCG
>JBASWU010000113.1:0-17537 GCA_049276635.1 Solirubrobacterales bacterium
GTCGGCGCTGGCGATGGGGGCCATCGCCAGCGTGCTCTTCAACTTCCACCCGGCGGTCGCCGTTACCGTCGCGCTCGGCTGCCTGATGGGCGTCGGCGCCGGCCTGCGCGCGGTCAGCTCCAGCACCCTGGCGCTCGACCAGATCCCCGACCGCCCCGGCGCGATGATGGCGGCCCGCACCGCCGCCGTCCAGGTCGGCTACCTGATCGGCGCCTCGATCGGCGGTATCGCCGTGGACATCGCCGGGTACGGCTCGCTGGGAGTCCTGATGATCTTCGGGATGGCGGCGTCGGCCGCGGTCATGGCGAGTGTGCCGGCGCGGGGCCGGGTGAAGCCGGCGGCGTAGCTCACGCCACGTCGTGCCCGGGTGTCGATGCCGGCCCGGACGAATCGCGCTTGATAAACGAGAACATGCCGTCGGGCTCGAGCACGCCAAGGCGAACCTCGTCCAGGTCGGCGATCCCCTGCTGGCGCGCCGCGTCGTGGAGGTATTCCCGGTCGATGCGCTGAGCGCGCATCACCTGATCATAAATCTCACCGTCGCGCACAACGATCAAGGGCACGCCCTTGAATACACGCCGGGCGGTCTTGGACCAGTACGTCCCGGCCGAGATGATGATCGTCCAGGCGACCATCGTTCCCGCCGCCAGTACGCTGCCGGTGATCGACATGTCCTCCTGGGTGATGCCCTGCTGCACGAGATCACCGAGCACGATCAACACGACCAGGTCAAACGGAGTCAGTTCGGATAGTTCTCGGCGGCCGATCACGCGTAGCAGCGCCCACAGTACGAAGAAGACGATCGACGCGCGGATCACGATGTCCATCAGGGCATCACTTTCGTCCGGTATCTGACTACGGCGACCGGATCGCCGGACTCGAGAATCGCCGTCTCCGCGGAAGCGCCGCTCTGGACGGCCGGCGACGTACGGGCGTCCAGCGAAACGACCAGCTCGGCGCCCTCGGGTTCGGCGAACTCCATCACGAGGTACTTGCCGTCCTTGCGCGTCGCGTCGGGGTCCGGTGTCAGACCGTTCTCGTCGAACAGCTCGAAATACGAGGCCGTCGTGCGAAGTTCGACCGGACCGTCGAATCCGGCCGGCCGTTCGACCCGCACGGACCAAGGCGTATCGAGGCCGGGCCGGGTCATCTCCGCGAAATGAACGGTCAACTTGTAACCCCCGTCGGTCGTCGTGACTTCACCGTCGCGGACTCCGAACACCGAGGCCGCGCCGAGGACGATGAAAGCGAGCAGCCCGGCCGTCATCGCGCGTCGCGCCCACGCGCTGCGGATAATCGCGCCCATCGGCAGATCTGGCGGCGCGGTCGAACCCGACCCGTCAATCGAACCGCCGGCCGGAGGGCGGCCGCCGCTTCGGCGCCTGAGGCGTGCCGGCAGGCTCATGCCGACGAACTATGCCAGCGCCGGCGGCGGTTCAAGCAATCAATCGATGAACCGGCCGCGCGGCGCGGCCGGGCCGGCGCCCGGGCTAGGCCTTCAGCGCGTTGGCCACGTCCCGCATGTTCTTGACCATCAGGTCGGGCTTTTTGGCCTTGGGGTCGGAGATCTTCTCGCCCTTGCGGTTGACCCAGATCGTCGGGAGTTTGGCCTTCAGCGACGGCTGGATGTCGTAGTAGTAGCTGCTGCCGACATGCAGCCAGCCCTTCTTGCCGCCGATCCTGCGGGCGGTCTCCTTGAAGTGGGCCTCCTCGGGCTTGTAGCTGCGCACCTGCTGAGCGGTGACGACGATGTCGAAGTCGCTGCGAATGTGGCGGCGGCTGGCGACCAGCAGCTTGTCGTCGACGTTGACGACCAGGCCGACTTGGTACTTCTTGGCGATCCGGTCGAGCGCCGCGTTGGCCTCGCGAAACGGCTTCCAGCGGATCACGCTGTCGGGCAGGAAGTTGGATCGCGAGGGCTCGAGGTCCCATTCGAGGTCTTCGGCGACCTTGAGCGCGATACGACGCAGGACCTCGGCGTAGAGCTCGTACGAGCCGGCCTTGATCTCCGCCTGGTGTTTCAGGAAAAGCCCGATCACCGTGTTTTTGTCGGGCAGGTCGAAGCGCGAGCGCGCGGCCTCGGCCACGAAGGCGTCGTAGACGCCCGACTCCCAGTCGATCAGCGTTCCGTACACGTCGAATGTGACCCACTTAATATCTTTTGGAATTGCCATCAAAGCCGTTTCTAACCAAGCGAGTTGGTTGCGTAGATCCCCAGCGCGAGCGCGAATTATCGCCTGATACGGTTTCCGCCGCGTCGAGCGCCAATTAGGGCGGTTTCACCATTAACTGCCTATTCTACGAATCGCGCTCGGTCTATCCCCTATTTGGTGTATCCACAGGAAGCTTAGGAATGGATCTTCTCGAGTATCAAGGCAAGCAGCTGTTCGCGGATTTCAACGTTCCGGTTCCGGCCGGCAAGCCGGCCACCGATGTCGACCAGGCCGTCGCCGCGGCCGACGAGATCGGCTACCCCGCCGTCGTCAAGGCGCAGGTTCAGGTCGGCGGGCGCGGTAAGGCCGGCGGCATCAAGGTCGCGAACAACGCGGCCGAGGCGCGCGAGCACGCCGGCGCGATTCTCGGCATGGACATCAAGGGTCACGCCGTTCACGAGGTCTGGATCGAAGAGGCCAGCGACATCGGCGCCGAGTACTACGCCGCGTTCGTCTTCGACCGCGGCGCCAAGGCGCCGCTGGCGATGCTCTCGCGCATGGGCGGCATGGATGTAGAGGAGATCGCCGAGACCGACCCGACGGCGATCGCCCGCCTGCACGTCGACCCGCTGATCGGCTTCCAGGATTTTCACGGCCGCCGCCTCGCGTTCGAGGCCGGCATCGACCGCGCTGTCGTCGGTCAGGTCGTCGCGATTCTCAAGAAGCTCTACGACGTGTTCGTCGACTGTGACGCGATGCTCGTCGAGGTCAACCCGCTGATCGTCTCCGGCGACGAGAACAAGACCGTCAAGGCGCTCGACGCCAAGGTCTCGATCGACGGTAATGCCTTGTACCGCCACGCGAAGATCGCCGGCTTCCGCAACCCGGCCGCCGAAGACCCGCAAGAGCAGATGGCGCACGAGAAAGGCCTGACCTACGTGAAGCTCGACGGCGACGTCGGTATCCTCGGCAACGGCGCGGGCCTCGTCATGAGCACGCTCGACGTGGTCGCTCAGGCCGGCGGCAAGGCCGCCAACTTCCTCGACGCCGGCGGCGGGTCGAAGGCCGAGGCGATCGTCGACGCACTCGAGGTGATCCTCAGCGACGACAAGGTCAAGGCCGTGCTGTTCAACATCTTCGGCGGCATCACCCGCTGCGACGAGATCGCCAAGGGCATCATCACCGCCTACGGGCAGATGGACATCAACGTCCCGATCGTCGTACGGCTCGACGGCACGAACGATCAAGCCGGCCGCAAGCTGCTGACCGACGCGGCGCTTCCCGGCATCACGATCGAGGAGACGATGCTCGGCGCCGCCGGCAAGGTCGTCGCACTGGCGAAGGCGGCCTAAGGAGCGCAATGTCAATTCTCGTAGACAAGAACACCAAGCTGTTCATCTCCGGCCTGACCGGGCGTGAGGGCACCTTCCACGGCATGAACAACCGCGCCTACGGCACCGATCTCGTCGCCGGCGTCACGCCCGGCAAGGGCGGACAGGACGTCAACGGCGTACCGGTATTCGATACCGCCCACGACGCCGTCGCCGGCGCCGGCGCCAACACCGCGATGATTTTCGTGCCGCCGCGCTTCGCCGCCGACGCGATCCTCGAGGCGGCCGACGCCGGGGTCGACGTGATCATCGCGATCACGGAAGGCATTCCCGCCCACGACATGCTGCGGGTGTACACCCACCTCAAGCGCGGCGACACGATCCTGATCGGCCCCAACTGCCCCGGTGTCCTCTCACCGGGTAAGGCCAACGTCGGCATCATTCCGGCGCACTTCTTCAAGGAGGGGTCGGTCGGCCTCGTCTCGCGCAGCGGCACGCTGACGTACCAGATCGGCAACGAGCTGGCTCGCAGCGGCTTCGGCAACTCGACCATCGTCGGGATCGGCGGCGACCCGATCGTCGGGTCGAGCTTTATCGACATCATCGCGCGGTTCGAGAACGACCCCGAGACCGAGCTGATCGTGATGTGCGGCGAGATCGGCGGCGACGAGGAGGAGCGCACCGCCGACTACATCGCCGAGCACGTCACCAAGCCGGTGGTCGCCTACATCGCGGGCTTCGAGGCTCCCGAGGGCAAGACCATGGGTCACGCCGGGGCGATCGTCTCCGGCTCCAAGGGGACCGCCGCCGCCAAGAAGCAGGCCCTCGAGGCCAAGGGCGTTCGTGTCGGCAAGAGCCCGACCGAGGTGGCGGAGATCGTCGTCGGGATGGTCGGCGCGGCGGCGTAAATTCAGCCGGTGCGACGTCGCGCGGAAAGCCGCCAGCGCCCGTCGGCTTAGGAGTTAGGCAATGGCAGACTGAGCTGGCCGGTCGCCAGTTCAAACGGATCGCTTGTTTCTTTCCGGGCACGGGTAGCCTGAATGCGCTTGCGTTCCGCGATTACGCTTGCCGCCCCAAGGTAGTGGCGGCCCCGCGTTCGCCCGACCGGCTCCAGCAGTTGGGCGTCCACCATTGCCCGCAAATCACGACTCGCAGTTAGGCTCGAAATCTCCTCGCCGGCAGTCCATTCGACGACGGTTTTGTAGGCGGCATGTGTGAGGCGTAAGCCGTAGGCGACCTCAGCGAGCGCCCCGGTCGCGCGCTCGGGAAGGCCGTGCCTCTCCGCCACTTCCGCGCACGCCACGTAGAGCCGCTGGGTCTCTTGGATTCGGCGTAGCTGTGTTCGCAGTTGATGAAAATGCGCCGTGAGGCAGTACCGGAGCCACGGCCGAGCATCGTGATTTGGGTTCCAGTGGCCCTGGCCGACATTTTCCAGAACCTCGTAGTAGCCGAGGGTGTTGCGACCTAGATACTCCTCGATGCTTGAGAACACGGGAGCCCTGATTTCCTCGCGAGCAAGCACGAGTGTTTGGAGCGCGCGACCCATGCGCCCGTTCCCGTCTCTAAATGGGTGCACCATCACGAGATTTAGATGGGCCATCGCCGCCCGGACCAGAACCGGAGCATCACTGTCCTCAAGTTCGTCAATCATCGCGGCGACCAGATCCGGCACTTGGTCGAACGGCGGACTCTCGTAGACCCGCTCTCCAGTCGATGCTCGTACAACGTAGACCTCTCCTGGTCGCCAGCGGCCCGGATCTTTGTCAAGCCGGTGCTTCATCATCATGAAGTGCATGGATTTGAGGAGCCCCGCATCAACAGTTGCGGCCGGATCGTTCGCCACTTGAAGCACGTAGGTCATCGCGTCGCGATATCCGGCCAGCGCCAGCCGGGTCTCTTCGTCCGCGCTAAGGGTCGGCTCATCGTCGACCGCCGCGACGACGTCGTCGAGGCTCGCTTCGTAACCCTCGATGCTGTTCGACCCCTGCACGGCACGCGCGAATGACATTCTGCGCAGAGTTCCGTACCACCGACGTGGCTCCGGGTTTATGTGGATTCGAAGCTGCTCACGCAGCTCCTCGATCATGCCGAGAACCGCATGCTCAATGCGCTCAAGCTGAGGTGTTCTGTAGACGGGAGGACTCACGATAGAAACATTCTATCATTCTTTCGGATAGAATGACAGAATATTTCTATCATTGTTCCGTCCCAAGGGTGTCGCGGATCATGTGTGGTCGCCGCTCTCGGCACTTTGTTAAGGGCGGCGTTCAAACCGACCTATCTATATTTCTGGCTATAATGGCTATATTGCCTAGCCAGAATATGGACGCAGGTCGCCGATGACACAGATCAACATTCTCGATGCACGCAACAAGTTGTCCCGGTTGATCAAGTCCGCGGCGGCCGGTGAAGAGGTTGTGATCGCCAAGCGCGGTGTCCCGGTCGCGCGACTGGTGAAAGTCGATGCCGAGGCCGGCGCGAGCGGATCTGGACCACGAATCGCACAGTGGCTAGACGAAAATCCGCTGCCGGCTCACGCCCGGCGCGGTCCTGACGAGATTTCCGGCGCGATCGAGACCGAACGAGCCGCGTGGGACTGATTTATCTCGATAGCTGCCTCGTGATCTACGCATTTGAAGACAGCGGCGAACGGGGCAAAAACGTACGTGACCTGATCGGCTCGGAACCGAGCCGTCAATTCGCCATCTCCCCGCTGGTGAAGCTTGAATGCCTGGTTGCGCCGATGCGCGACGCCAACCTGGAACTCCAGCACCACTACGAGCAGGGACTCGAGCAGTTCGCGCAACTGCCACTCGGAGACGACGTGTTCCTGCGCGCCGCCGAGACTCGCGCTCGATTCGGCATCAAGACTCCGGACGCGTTGCACCTGGCGGCCGCTCAGATTCACCATTGCGAAGCGCTTTGGACCAACGATGACAGACTGGTGACCGCCGCCCACGGCCTGGCCGTCGACGTTTTTCGTCGCTCTCGGTGAGCGGCGGTTAAAGCCGGATTGGCCGTCGTCACGCGATCCGGCGAAAGTGCGACCAGTTCCTCGCGCCCGAAGTGTCCCTGAATTAGCGTTTCAGTCCCGCTGCGGAGTTCCCCGCAACCCGGCGTAGTCTCTGGGTCTCGGTGTGTCGGGCCGAAACGACATCGTGACGGCTGGCGCGGCCCGGCGTGGGTAATGTGAGTCAACATGACAAAGAATCCACAAACGAGCCGCCGTGCGCGGTGAAGATGACCGAACATCGGATTCTCCGTCCCTCCATGCCGGTTTCTTGGCCAATCAGTTGGCGGCCGGCGGCGCCGAGCGAACCATCCTGCAACTCTGCCAACACCTACCCGTCCACGGCATTCGCTGCACCGTCTTCAGCTTCTATGGGTCCGATCTACTACTTCCCGAACTGGAGACCACAGGTGCGGACTTCGTGCCGATGAACGTCGGCCGAACCTACTGGCGAGGACTACGAAAACTGCGTGGAGAGCTGGCTAGGCGGCAAATCGACGTATTGAACACGCATCTCCCATACGCGAGCGCGGTCGGCCGGCTGGCGGCCAAAGCCGCCGCCGTTCCATGCGTCAGTACACAGCAATGCATACATTCCGCGCACGCACGATCCGAACGCATAGCCGACATCCTGACGTTGCCATTGGCCAATCACGTCGTCTGTATCTCGGAGGCGGTGCGCGATGAGATCATCGCAGCGGAGCCGATTCCCCTCTCGGCGCGTACATCGGTCATATACAACTCGGTCGACATCGCCGACATCTCGCGCCGGGCGCAAGGCCACGAGCGCATCCGATCGCGGCTTGGGATCAGCCCCGACGCGGTCGTGATCGCGAATGTCGGTCGTTTCACGCGACAGAAAGGACAGGATCTCCTGATCGAAGCGCTGGGGCTGCTGGACCGCGATCTCCCCGTTCACGCCGTAATTGTTGGCTGGGGGAGCGATGGGGATCAACTACAGGGTCTGGCGGACCGGCTGGGAGTCGCCGGCAAGGTGACCTTGCTACGAGAACCGGCGGCGGCGATGCAGGTACTTGCGAGCGCCGACGTTTTCGCGTTTCCGTCTCGATGGGAGGGACTTGGCATCGCCGTGCTCGAAGCGATGGCGTTTTCGCTTCCATGCGTCGTACCGCGTACACGCCCGCTGACCGAGATGATCGTCGATCGAGAGCATGGTCTGCACTTCAAAGCCGAGTCTTCGGAGGATCTCGCGGCGGCGCTGTCTAGGTTGATCCGCGATCCCGAACTTCGCGGCGAGCTCGGCCGTCGCGGGCGAACCGACATCGAGCGCTTTTCCAGCGAGCGAATGGCACGGGAGTATGCCGCGATCCTGCGATCCGCGGCAACTGCGAGAATTGCCGCTTGATCAGTTTCGGGAAAATAACGGCCAGTGGCGGCCGCGACCGGACGGACAGTAGAAGGCGCCGCAGCTTCGTCGCCGCGACAGCGCTACTCGCCGCGGTGTTCGTCGTCACCGCTGGAGCGGCGCATGCCGGAGGCCGGCCGTCGGCGCCACCGGGTTTTTTCGGTGTCGCCACACCACACGTCGCAAACGCGTCATACAACAATCGCGTTCGTACGTTCGCCGCGTTGCGAAACAGTGGGATCGAGACGGTGTCATATGTGTTCGACTGGGCCGGTATCGAACCATCACACCGCGAGTTCAACTTCGTTTACGCGGATCATGCCGTGCGGTCCGCGGCAAGTAACGGACTGTCCATATCCGCGACGATTTTCAACGCGCCGGACTGGGCGCTGCCGCCCCGGCGTAGCAGGCCAGGCTACTACCCGCCGAACAGCAATGCTCAGTTCGCGGATTTCGCGCGCCATTTAGCGCGCCGATACGGTCCCTCTGGCGCGTTTTGGACCGAGAACCCGGGGGTCGCGAAAATCCCGGTGCGCCTCTGGCGCATCTGGAACGAGCCAAACCTACGGAACTACTGGGCCAGCGGACCGAATCCAAAGCGCTATGTGCGCCTGCTCCGAGCCGCGCGTAACAGCATCAAGGCGGTCGATCGCAGCGCGATCGTAACCACCGGCGGAATCCCGAACTCTCGACTCGGTATACCGATGGACACATTCATCAAGCGGATCTACAAAGCCGGCGGCAGAAGCGCGCTGGATGGAATCGCGCTAAATCCCTACGCGACCAACCATCGCGGGGTGATCGCGGCGATTCGGCGGACAAGAGCAACTATGTCGCGCTACCGCCATCGTTCAGCACGCATCTGGATAACCGAATTTGGATGGTCCGACGCCGGGCCGCCGAGTCCATTCTTCGCGGGACGCTCGGGCCAGGCCCGTCAGATAGGGCGAACGGTTGACGCCGTGCTGAAGGCACGCGCGAAGTTCAAGGTCGGAGGCCTGATCTATTTCGCCCTGCGGGACCAAGTCGTGTCGGAAGATGACGATTGGTGGGGGGTGCACACCGGATTATTCAACGTCAGCGGAGGCGCAAAGCCCGCCTGGAAAGCCCTCTATACGCGAGCACGCGCCACTCGTCGCGTGCGCGGTCCGTCGCCAGACTCCGTGCTGACGGCGATCCCCGGTGACAACGACTACAGCCCGTCTGATTTCACCGCGGCAACCAGTTCCGGTGACGATCGCTAGCGGCCCTACGGGTGAGTTCCGCCGCAGGCGGTGATTGGCGACGCGACCAAGGCGCGTGCCATCGCGGCAACGGGCGCGTTCGTCGTCGTCTGCGACCTTGGCCTGCGGGCGGGTGGTTACGAGCCGGCGGTCAGCCACGAGTCGGCCATGCTCGTTTGGGGAGTGCTGGCGCTGGCAATTCTTGCGTCCGTTCGGCGTGACCTGTCCGGATTGGCGACCGCGGCCGTACTCGCAATGGCTGTCTTCGCCGTCTGGACTGGCATTTCATTGCTTTGGACCGAAAGCGTCGAACTGGGCATGCATGACTTCGGCCGAGCCGCGCTGTACGTGGGGGCGCTGCTGCTCGCGCTTTTTGCAGCGCGTGCCGGCGGCGCACGCGCGATGTTGTGTGGAGTGGCCGCCGCCGCTGGCGTCGTACTGTTGACCGCAGCGCTGTCGCGACTTCTTCCGGCATTGGTGCCGACGCCCGGCGATATGCAAACGCTGGCCGAATCACGGATGCAGCTGAGCTACCCGATCGGATACTGGAACGCGCTCGCCGCGCTCGCCGCGGTGGCCATTCCATTGAACATCGGCCTCGCCGCGGCGACTCGTAACGCGATCGCGCGCGGCACCCTCGTTTCAATCGTACCCGTCGCGGTTCTCGTGATCTATCTGACCGCATCGCGCGGTGGCGCAATCGCGGCGGCCGGGGCGGTCACGGCGATGCTGATCGTCGCACCGACCGTTCGTCTCGCCGCGCTAACCGCGATCTCAGTCGTTCCGGGAATCCTGCTCGCGGCCTATAGTTCGCGCTTCACAGCTTTACTCGACGGTCTGATCGATCAACCGGCCACCAGATCTGAGGGGAGCTCCGTCGCGCTGGGGCTAATGGCCGCCGTGATCGTCAGCGCGGCCGGCGGTGCGCTCGTGACGCGACGGGCGGGGCACAAATCCGCCCCCGAAATCGATGTTCGGTCGCTTCGCCGCCGCGCGGCGGTCACCGTGACGCTGCTGGCGGTGGCAGGCGCAATCGGCGTTATGAGTTGTGGTTGTGCCGATGACCTAATCGACAACTTCAAGACGACGACCGCCGACAACCAACCGCAGCCGGCACAGGCGTCACCGACGGACCAATTGACCAGCGTCAGCGGACGTGGCCGGTATGAGCTCTGGTCGACGGCTGTTTCGGCATGGGCGACGTCGCCGGTTTCCGGGACCGGAGCCGGTTCGTTTGGCCTTATTTGGAATCGCGATACCCGGAGCGGGCCGATTGCCCGCAACGCTCACTCCCACTACCTGGAGACGCTCGCCGAACTCGGCCTGGTCGGTGCGGCCTCATTCGCCGCGCTGATCCTGTTGTTGCTGTGGGCGATGTTCCGCTGTTCACGAGGTGTATCTGCGCCCGATCGCTACGTGGCGGCGGCTTGCGCCGGGGCGATAGTCGCCTTCGGGATCGCCGCGGCCGTTGACTGGGTGTGGGAGATACCGGCGGTCACGCTGGTCGCGCTGGTCGCAGCCGCCGCCTTGCTCCAGCCGTGGGGAGCGCCCGACCAGTCGTCGTCCGCCCACAAGATCCCGCGCCGACCACCCGTAGCGGCGCGCGCAACTAAAGCGGTTGTCGCGTCCATAGCGATACTGCTGACGCTCACGTTCGGCACACTGACCCTCGGCGAGCGCGAACTCGCCCAAGCGACCACCGACGGCGGGCGCACCTTCGAGAAGGCGCGACAACACGCCGACCGAGCAGCCGCGATCCTGCCGTGGTCGGCGGAGGCGCGGATTCGTCAGGCCTTGCTCAGGTCACCGGCCGACGGCCTGAGCTACGCAAACGAGGCGTTGCGCAAAGAGCCGGGTAACTGGCGCCCGTGGTTCGTACGCGCGTCGTTACGCGGCGCGCTCGGGGACCGCGCCGCGGCTCTGCGCGATTACGACCGGGCAATGCAGCTCAACCGACACGCCGGACAGATCATCTCGCTGCGCTCACCGGAGCGTTGATTCGAAACTTCAACGAGGGCCGCGACTCCGTGAAACACCTTTGCGATCGCCGCCGCGCGAGGATAGCCCGATCATCGGCGATTACCGCGGGGCGGGGCTGGCCACCGGGCTGTAGTCCGCCGGGGCACGCGGGCGCCGCGCGCGATTCACCAATATCTGCACTACCAGAAAGATCAGGTACGAGACCGCCGTCGCCACCCCCGCACCGATCATTTCCCAGCGTGGGACAAGAACCAAGTTCAAGCCAAGATTGACGATCGCGGCGGCGCCCCAGATCGCCGCCATCAGACCCGTTCGCATTCCGATATAAAGCTCGATGCTGAGCACGCGGCCGAGACCCAGGCACAGCACGCCAATCGAAGTGAGCACAAAGATCCCGAGAACCGGATCGCCGAGCGATCCGCCATCGGTCAACGTCCGCACGATGCGAGACGCGAACGGTGCCAGCGTTGCGGCGATCGCGAATGCGACGGCAAGGTAGATGAGAGCGATCCGCGCGAGCCACCCACCGACGCGGCGCGCGTGCCCGGCGGTAAAACGAACCGCCTTTGGGAACAACGCGTTCGTCAGCGCCGAGTTGACCAGCTGCACCACGGACGCAAGGCTGTAGATGGCCGAGTACACGCCGGCGGTCGCCGGTCCGAGCGCGGCACCGATGATCAGGCGATCGCCCCGGGCGAGAGCTTCGTCCGAAAGCTGCGCGACCACAACCGGCATCGAGTAACGCAGGTATGACGCAACGCGGCGCGATGGGCGGCGGATTCCGCCGACACGGCGCACTCGCGCCACCATCAACCAGCCGGTGACGAAAAACGCACCGATCACCGAACCGGCGACGGCCGCGTCCGCGGTACGGAACACAAGAAACATACTCGCGACCGAGAGCAGGTCGACCAACTCGACGCCGGCCTGCCACTGGGAGAACCGTTTGAGATTGTCCTGCGCGCGAAACCACGTAAGCAAGACGAATCGAACGGCGATCAGGGGAACAATCAGTGCGCCCGCCAGGAACGCGCCCCGGTGACCGCCTTCCGCGAACAGGCTGGATGCCGGCCCCGCGACCGCCGCCATGGCCGTCGCCGCGAGTGCCGCTGCCACGGCGGCCGGCAATAACACGTCCGAGAGCAGCTGACCCTCGTGGCCGTGCTCCGCCGCCTCCGGGTAAAACCGCATCAAAGCGTTGAAGAGGCCCAGGCCGCCGAGAAACGCGAGCAAATTCGCGAGCACGATCACCTGGATGTAGACGCCGTATACCGCGACGCCCGCCAGCTGGGAGATCAGGACGATCAGCACCAGACCCTTCAGCTTGGCCACGCCGAACGCGGCCGCGTTGATCGCGGTGTCTAGCGCGAGCCGGCGACTGAACGCTGGCACCTAGGCCCCCGCGCAAGCCCGGTCGTAACCGTCCCGCGCCGGCGGAGCGGCAAGGAGCTCGGCGATCGCTTCGCGGTGCAGTCGGCAGATCGTCGCGGGATGCCACTGACTGAGATCGGCGGCCAGACAAGCCCGCGACGCTCGCGCAAGCAGATCACGGTCGGCGGCCAGCGCGCTGATGTGCCGGGCGATCGCGCCGATATCGCCCGGTCTGGCGACGAAACCGGTGACACCGTCCTCGACCACCTCGGACACCCCGTTGGCCGCCACGGCGACGACCGGACGCCCGGCTGCCACCGCCTGCACCGCCACCTGCGGCAGGCCTTCCAGCGTGGACAGATTGAGTAACAGATGCGCGTCGCGCATCCGTCTCGCGATATCCGGCACATAACCGGCAAACCGCAGGCGATGCGACAGGTTCGCGCGACCAGCCGCGGTTTGCAGCCGCGCCAGAAGCGGTCCGTCGCCGACGACCGTGAACGACACCGTGTCGGGCACGATGCCCGCGAGCTCGGGCAGCCGCTCCAGCCCCTTGCCCCCCACCAGCCGGGTGACAACGAGCACCTCGATCCGCCCCGCGCGTGGATCGGCCGGCGCGACGGCCGCGAATTTGTCGATTTCGACCGGGCTGCGGATAACGCCGCTCTCCGGCAACGCCGAAAATGTTCGGCTGTAGGCATCGTGCAGGTCATGGCCGACGAAAAACATCCGGTCGGTCTCGCCGATCGCGCTGCGTTCAGCGGATCGGTAGAGCGCGTTACCGAGCATCTGCGGCCCGTGCACCGTGTGCCATGTCCGGGCGCCCGTGGTCCGTGCCACGAGTCGTCCGAGTAGCCCGGCCTTGGACAGATGGGTATGGACGATGTCGAAACGCTCTCGCTGCAGTAGCGACTTCAGATCGCGTAACGCGCGCGCATCCCTCAGCGCGCTAGGTCTGCGACACAGGCTCGGAATCGTGTGGATGGTGACCTCGAGTGGAAAGCCGAAGTCCGAAGTCTGCGGCATGCCGACCGCGAGCGAAACCTCGTGTCCGGAATCTCTGAGGCATTCCAGATGGTGCTTGATGTTGCGTTCTGAGCCACCTGCCTGCCAATGCGTTGTGATGTGAAGGACCTTCATCAGGATTACGCCCGGCGAGCGAGATCGAGGATTTCCCGGAAACGCCGGGCTACCGTTCGCACGTCGAAGCCGACCTCAAGCCGCCGCCGGCCTAGCCTGCCCATCGCGTCGCGTTCCGCGTCGGACATCGCCGCAAGTCCGGCCAGCGCTCGCGCGAACTCCCGGCCATCGTCACCGGTTTCAATCAGATAACCGGAGCGTCCCGGTTCGATCAGCTCACAAGCTCCCGGCGAGGCGACCGCAACCGTCGCCCGGCCGCACGCCATCGCCTCGATTACCGTTCGCGGCAGTCCTTCGATCAGAGAGCCCAGGATCACGGCGTCGCAAGCGGTGTAGTAGTCATGGATCTGCTCGGTATAGCCGACCAGATGACACTTCCGCGGATCGCCCAAACGCGCCCTGGCTTCCTCGCACCGCGCTAAATACGATTGGTGCAAAGATTTCGTGCCACCGACGAAATAGCTGTTCACCACGGTCCCCTGTCGTTCCAGTCGCGGAAGTACGTTTTCCAGCAGATGAAGCTGACGTTTGCGCGGCTCAAAGGATCCGACGTTCAGCACCATGAACGCTTGTGGGTTAACCCCCAGTCTCGCGCGCGCGGCACTCCGCGCCTCCGGGCCGTACGCCTCGAACCGCTCAAGGTCCACCCCATTGTGCAACGCGACTGCGCGGCGAGCGATTCGCTTGGCCCCGGCTGTGCCACGAATCGATGCCATGTGAATATCCAACACGCCGCTGGAAACGGTGACGCTTACGTCGGCGAGCCAGAGCATTAACCGATGCAGCCGGCGGAGCGGTATCTCGGTGCGAACGTGAACCACCACGGGCGCGCGCATCATCCTCGCGGCAGGCACGCCGATCTGACCGGCCGGCGAGAGGTCGTTTACGTGCACGATATCGGCGCCCAGGCTTGTGAAGACCCGGTTCAACAGCAGCCAGTCATGGACAAACGCATACGCCTTCCGCAACCGATCGCTGAATCCCGCGTGCCGAAACCGGGCCGTCGCCGTCTTGAGTGACACATGCGTCACCGGCAATCCAGACGCGGCGGCGAGTGCTTGTAACGAGGGTCCTCCGTTAGTCACGACATGCACCCGGTAACCGTTGTCGTTGAGCGCGCCGAGCATCGCCAAGGCGCTCCGCTCTCCGCCGTACACCTCGTCTTGGGCGGCGGCCACGATCAGCGACACGACGATCGGCTCGTGGCTCGCGTCATCACGCGCGCCCGGCGTCATGTTGAGTCGCGATCGCCGCGACCACAGAGATCCGCGTAGATCGCCTCGACGGCGGTGGCGGACCGCGCGGGATTGTGCCGCTCGGCGACAACGCTCCTGCCCGCCAGCGCCATTCGCCGGGCCCGCCCGGGATCATCGAGCACCGCAAGCACAGCATCCGCGAGCTGGCGCGGATCGCGCGGATCGACGAGTAGGCCGGTGACATCGTCTTCGACTATGTCGGTGACGCCCGGCAGCCGCGTGGCAACCACCGGAGTGCGCGCGGCGAGCGCTTCGAGCAGCTGTCGTGGCGTGCCCTCCGCGTTTTGCACCTCGATCTCACGGTCCCCCACCTGTAGCACCTCATGGTCGATACTCGCACTGACCACCACGTCCGCATCGCCTAAGAACGCTTGGACGTCGCTCCGCCAGCCATGAAGGTGTACGCCGATCCGCCCGAGCGATGCGATGCGCTCTTCGAGCGTGATTCGGTAGCCGTCGTCGATCGTCTGGCCGAGGATGTCAAAGCGGACCCGGTACGGCCGATGCGCCGCGGCGATCAGCGCGGCGGCTTCGACTACGTGATGATGGCCCTTGTGCGGCACAATCGATGCCATCACCAACACCCTTCGCTCGCGGTCGTTGTCGCGTGGCTCGTCAGCCTCATCGACCACCGGCATCGGGATCGGGTTGTAAACGACTCGAGATCGGCCGCGGCCGGCCGGCGACAACTCCGCCGCGATCGACGGGCCGACCGCAATGATCCGATGCGGGATCCGTTCGATCAGTTTGCGCAGCCATGGCCCGTAGGGGTCGATGCTCCCCCGCAGGTGCAAGACCACTCGCTTGCCCTGGAGGCGGGCCGCTAGGCCAGCCACGAGCAAGGCGCGCGGTTCATTGCAGTGAACGATGTCGGCGCCGGACGAGCCGACAAAGCGCCACGCCCGCAGGAAAATTCCCGGATAAACCAGCATCGAACGCAGTGCCTTTCTGGCGGGGCCGCCATCAAGCAGCGCCTTGCCGTAAACGCTCGCGGCGGCGGGCAGCCGCATGATCCGAACCGGGATCGATTTAGAGGCATAGGTTTGGGTGCAGATTCCATCGGCAGTAAAAGCGGCAAGCGGCTCCACGCCCCGCTCGCGGATTGCCTCGATCAAGAACATCAGGCTCTTTTGAGCACCGTTCAAACGCTGCGGGTACCCGATCACGAAGAGAACCTTCACGCCGGCACCCCCGATGAGCTCGTGTCTCCCGCCGTGACCGGGGGCCGGGCGCATCCGACCAGGCGCAACGCCACCACCGCAGGCACCAGCAGCGCGGCCGAGTACACGGTTACCTCCGAGAAACCGCCTCCATTCAGCGACCAGATCCATTTGTAGACGATCGCGTAAAGCAACACGACGCCAACGGTCCGGGGCCCAGACCGCAGATATGTGTACAACGCGCGCGCCAGAATCCCATATAACAGCATCACGAGGACGATCCCGGGGAAATGAAAGTTGTAATACGCCTCGCCGATTAGCGAGGCCTTCTTGCCGCCCCGCTCCGCGCCGAACAGCTGCTGGTTGATGCGAGTGGAGAACGGATATGGCTTGTCCGGCAGAACAGACCTAGGCACGAATCGCTGCGGCAAATCAACGAACGTCGAACCCCACGCCAGGGGCAGATCGCCCGGGATACGGTCGATCAGCAAGACGTATATGTCAAGGGATGAGTAGTCGTACTGGAACAGCTCGTCCGCGATGTGGCGTGGCGTCAGCGACGCTACGAGCCGTTCTGACAGATCGGGCTGACGGTAGACGCGGCCTTGCCGCGTCGCCTGCTGTTTTCCGCTCTGTACCTCGCCCGTGTAAGCCCGGTACGTGCCGACCAGAACCAGGAACATCACCGCCATGGTGCCGAAAGCGATAACGAACTCCGGACGCAGCGAGCGGACCCGGTAGTTGTAGATCACGAGCGCCATCTCGGCGACCGATAGAGCCAAGCCCCGGCCGCCCAATGACGCAATCAGTAGAAAGGTGAACGCCGCGTGGGCGGCCAGCATCGCAAGCTGCTTGCGGTTACGTACACCCGCCGCTAACCAGACGAGACTGGCGACGATCGACAGCTGGATCGCGAAGTACAGGTGGTATTGCCCACGGAACGCCGCGTTGTGGGTTTTCAGATTGACGATGAATTCGAGAAATCCGCTGGGGCTGCCCATGAAAGCGCCGTAAGCGGCGAGTGAGATGCCCGTCAAACCAGCGATCACAATCGCCAGCCGGCGGCGATCGATCTGCCCTTGCCATCTCGGAGCGCGGCAAACGAGATCGTGGACTCGCTTAGGCGTACGGTAGTAACCAACCAGGAACGCGATCGTTCCGAGCAGGCAGGTGGCCAGCGCCTGCGTCAATAGGTCCACCCACCGGTCAAGCGGAAGCAGGCCTAGGCGATAATCGCCGATTAGGCCCAGATATAGCGCCTGTCCGGGAAACTGGAGCCAGAGGAAGAGCAACACCGGCCAGATCGGCTCAAACAGATCGAACTTTCGGTTTCGCAACGCGATCGCCAATGGCGCCGCGAGCAGAACGGTCAACGGAATCGTCCACAAAACCGGCTGCAGCGTCCAGGTCGTGCGCGCGGCAAGCACGCCAGCACCCGCGCAGAGTCCGGTAGCCACAAGCGCCACCGTTGCCGCGTGGATGCGCCGACGGCCCGCTTTCGTCACGTACGGGGGCAGGCTCGCAAGCCGGCGCGCGCCGCGCAGGAG
>JBASWU010000114.1:0-7567 GCA_049276635.1 Solirubrobacterales bacterium
ATGTAGCACAGTTCGTGCTCGGTTACCCGGCAAGCTCGCGCGATGTCGTGCGCCGGGTGACCGAGGACTATCGCTGGGCGGTCGCCACCGCCGGCCCGGTTCTGCGCGAGACGGCCGAGCCGTTCCAAAGCGTCCGCTGGAGCGGTTTCGGCGGTTGATCCGCAGGCGGTTCGCGCCGGGTCTCGCGGATCGGCGATCTCCGGCGGCAAGCGCGTGTGACGGCAGGACCCGACGCCCTAAAACCCGCCGCGCCCGCGCTCGATACGCTGCATGTCCGCAAGCGATTTGGAGCCGCGCCGATGCCAGTCAAAGCACAAGTCCTGATCCGGCCCAAGGCCGGCATCCTCGATCCTCAAGGCCAGGCGGTCGAGAGCGCGCTGCCCGCGCTTGGATTCAGCGGCGTCGCGCGTGTTCACGTCGGCCGGCTGGTCGAGCTGGAGGTCGAGGACCCGTCGCAGCTGACGGCGATGTGCGAAAAACTGCTCGCCAACCCGTTGATCGAGGACTATGAAATCGTCGTCGCGGACGGCGCGGGCGGCGACGTAGTGGCCGGTGCGACGGGCACCGAGGGCTAGCGCTTGGCGACGCGCTTCGGCATCGTTCAGTTTCCCGGTTCCTGCGACGAAGTCGACACACAGCTGGCGGCCGCCCGTGTCGGCGACGCTTCGCTGCTTTGGCACAAGGACACCAGCCTCGGCGGCGCCGATGTGGTGATCCTGCCCGGCGGATTCTCCTACGGCGACTACCTGCGCGTCGGCGCAATCGTGCGTTTCGCGCCGATCATGGAGGCCGTCGCCGACCACGCGCGCAGTGGCGGTTTGGTGCTGGGCATCTGCAACGGCTTCCAGGTGCTGACAGAGGCCGGGCTGCTGCCCGGCGCCCTGCTGCCGAACAAGGGCCTGCGCTTCGTCTGTCGGCAGGTCGGCGTGACGGTCGAGAACGTCGAGACTCCTTTTACGCACGAGTGCGCGCCCGGCGAGATCCTGTCGATCCCGGCGAAACACACCAGCGGCCGGTATTTCGCTCCCGCCGACCAGTTGGCCGCGCTCGAAGACGGCGGCCAGGTGCTGCTGCGTTACGCCGAGGGCTCCAACTTCAACGGATCGGCGAATGACATAGCCGGTGTCTGCAACGCCGAGCGCAACGTCTTTGGCCTGATGCCGCACCCCGAGCACGCGGTCGATCCGCTTACCGGGTCGGCGGACGCGCTGACGTTGTTCAGTTCGCTGGCCAGCGCCGCGCCGATGGCGGTCGGGTCTGGGGACATGACGTGAACGGCGCGACCGCCGAAGCTCCCCACCGCGCGCTCGGCCTGACCGACGCCGAGTACGACCTGATCCGCGAAAAACTCGGCCGCGAACCGAACGCCACCGAGTTGGCGATGTTCTCGCTGATGTGGTCCGAGCACTGCTCCTACAAGCACTCCAAGAGGCTTTTGGCCAAGCTGCCGACCGAGGGTCCGGCGCTGCTGATGGGTCCGGGCGAAAACGCCGGGGCGGTCACGGTCGGCGACGGCCTGGCAATCGCCTTCAAGGTCGAATCGCACAACCACCCCTCGGCGGTCGAGCCGTTTCAGGGCGCGGCGACCGGCGTCGGTGGAATCCTGCGCGACATCTTCGCCGTCGGCGCGCGGCCGATCGCGATTCTCGACTCGCTGCGTTTCGGTGAGCTCGACAGCCCCCGGTCGCGATTTCTTGCCGCGCGCGCGGTCGCCGGGATCGGCCACTACGGCAACTCGATCGGCGTGGCGACCGTCGGCGGCGAGATCTACTTCGAGGGACCCTACGAGCAAAACTGCCTGGTCAACGCGATGTGTCTCGGACTCGCCCCGGCCGACAGGCTGATCAGGAGCGCGGCCGCCGGCGTCGGCAATCACCTGGTGCTATTCGGCGCGTCGACCGGGCGCGACGGGATCGGCGGCGCGTCGGTGCTCGCCTCCGCGGAACTCGGCGATGACGACGACGCCAAGCGCCCGACGGTGCAGGTCGGCGACCCGTTCGAAGAGTCCAAGCTCGTCGAGTGTTGTTTAGAGCTGCTCGAGGCCGACCTGCTCGCCGCCCTGCAGGACCTCGGCGCGGCGGGCCTGACCTCGGCCGCGTCGGAGATGGCTTCCAAGGGCGAGGTCGGGCTAGACATCGACGTGGACCGCGTGCCGCTTCGCGAGCAGGACATGGAGCCCTTCGAGATCATGGTCAGCGAATCGCAGGAGCGGATGCTCTGCGTCGTCGCCGGCGAAAATCTCGGTGCGGTGCTGGCGCTGTGCGATAAATGGGATCTTCACCACGCGGTGATCGGCTCGGTGACCGCCACGCGCCACATGCGGATCTACGCCGACGGCGAAATCGTCGGCGATATTCCGGTACCCGCCTTGGTCGACGACTGCCCGCTGTACACGCTGGCGCCGGCCGAACCGGCCGGGCAGATCTACCCGGCCCCGCGTGCGCGGCTCTCTGGGGGCGAAACGCCGGCGCAGCTGCTGACCGCGCTGATCGGCGGCGACAACATTGCTTCGCGGCGCGAATACTTCGAGCAGTACGACTGCGTCGTCGGGTCGCGCACGATCAAGCGCCCGGAGCAGGCCGAAGCGGCGGTGCTGCGGTTGGGGGCGAATCGGCCCGGCCGGCCGGTGCCGCAGGGCGCCACCGACGGGCCGACGATCGCCGTCTCGATCGACGGCTCCGGCCGCCGCGTCGCCGCCGACCCTTACCGCGGCACGATCGGCGTCGTACTCGAGTGTGCCGCCAATCTCGCCTGCGTCGGCGCCGAGCCGCTCGGCCTGACCAACTGCCTCAACTTCGGCAACCCGGAGCGACCCGAGATCGCCTGGCAGCTCGATCGCTCGGTCACCGGCATGGCCGACGCGCTGCGCGCGCTGAACGTGCCGGTCGTCGGCGGCAACGTCTCGCTTTACAACCAGAGCGGCGACGGACCGATCTACCCGACGCCGGTCGTGGGGATGGTCGGCTCGATCCCCGACCCGACGGTGATCGCCGGAAACACGTTCGCGGATGATGATCTGCATGTCGCGCTGATCGGCCCGTTCGAGCCTGCGCTGCCGGCCGGCGAGCTGGCGAAGCTGCGCGGCGAGATGCTGCCCACTCGTCTGCCGGATCTCGATCTGTCGAAACACGCGGAAGCACTGAAGCTGACCCGCGATGCCGTGCGCAGCGGAGCGGTCGTCACCGCTCGCGACGCCTCCGAGGGCGGGCTCGCGGTCGCGCTGGCCGAATCCACACTGGGCGGCATCGGCGCGAGGATCGACATCGGACCGCTGGTCGAGCGCTTGAGTCGCGGCGACAACGCTCCCGGAGATCCCGTCGAGACCGCGCTGTTCGGCGAAGGCCCCGGCGGCATCGTGATCGCCGGCACGCGCGAGGCGCTGCTCGAACTCTCCAGTCGCGCCCGTTCAGTCGGCTTTTTGGCGCTCGGAACCACCGGTGGCGACCGATTGACCATCTCCACCTCCACTGGTACCCTGGAAGAGATCTCGTTGGATGTTCCCAACATCCAGCACGTGCATGGCAACGCGCTCACGGAACGAGTCTCCTCTTGACCCAATTGCAGCGGAAGACCCGAGGATCGGGGTATTCCGCAGTCGCCGGCGCGACTGCCTTGTCCGCCGCAACCTCAATTCTCCGCGCGGCGGCCGAGCGGGCGCTGTCGCTGCCGGCGGCCTCGGCTCGCTCGCGGGCTTCGGCCGACGGTGGAGTCGCGCCGGAGCGCCGTCAGCCGGCCGGCGCGGATATCGAAGACCGCGACGGCCCGCGCGACGAGTGCGGTGTCTTCGGCATCTACGCCCCCGAGCTCGACGTCTCGCGCCTCGCCTACTTCGCCTTGTACGCACTGCAACACCGCGGCCAGGAATCCGCGGGCATCGCCGCCAGCGACGGCGCGCACATCATCACCCTGCGCGACACCGGACTCGTTTCGCAGGTCTTCGACGAAGAGAAGCTCAGCGGGCTCGGCGGCAACATGGCCGTCGGACACGTGCGCTACTCGACCACCGGGTCGTCGGGCTGGGAAAACACGCAGCCGATCTACCGCGCCGATCGCCACATGATCGCCCTCGCCCACAACGGAAACCTGATCAACGCCGTCGAACTGCACGCCGACCTCAGCGAAAGGGGCGTAAATTTCCGTTCCACCAGCGACTCCGAGATCATCGCGGCGCTGGTCAGCAACTCGCCGGCGACGACGATCCAGGAAGCCGTCGCCGAGGTCATGCCGCGGCTGAAGGGCGCGTTCTCCACGGTGATTGCAAACAAAGAGATGGTCGTGGCGTTCCGCGACCCGGCCGGTCTAAGGCCGCTGGCGCTGGGTAAGATCGGCGAGCGCTACTGCGTCGCCAGCGAGTCGAGCGCATTCGACATCATCGGCGCCGAGTTTCTGCGCGAGGTCGAGCCGGGCGAGCTGATCGCGCTGACCGAGCGCGGGATCGAGACCCAGATGGTCGTCGCCGGCGAGCGCCGCGCTTTCTGCGTGTTCGAGCACATCTACTTCGCTCGCCCCGACACCAAGCTCGAGGGCGAGCTCGTCCAGCAGTCCCGTGGCCGGATGGGCGAGATCCTCTGGCGCGAAGCCCCCGTCGAAGCCGATCTGGTTGTCGCCGTGCCCGACAGCGGCAACCCGGCGGCCAAGGGAGTCTCGCGCGCCAGCGGGATCCCGATGGACGACGGCCTGATCAAGAACCGCTACGTCCAGCGGACGTTCATCCAGCCCGGTCAGGAGCTACGCAAGCTGGGGCTGCGGATGAAGTTCACCCCGCTGCCCGAGATCGTCGCCGGCAAGCGCCTGATCGTCGTCGACGACTCGATCGTGCGCGGCAACACAACGCGCCAGATCATCGGCATGCTGCAAGACGCCGGTGCCGCCGAGGTACACCTGCGCATCAGCGCCCCGCCGATTCGCCACACCTGCCACTACGGGATCGACATGTCGACGCACGAGCAGATGATCGCCTACGGCCGTAGTGTCGAGGAGATCGCCACCGAACTCGGAGCGACGTCGCTGGCCTACATCTCCCTGGAAGGGGTGTACGAAGCGATCCGCGGTAACCGCGCGGACCATTGTGACGCCTGCTTCACGGGGGAGTACCCGCTGGCCAACACGCACCGGGCGCAGGGCAAGTTCGCGCTTGAAGAGCTGGCGATCGCTCCGATCGCTCCGGTCGCTCGATAGCCCTCGCCCGCCGAATCGGCCGCGTGCCCAGCGAATCGACGGTCGCTCAACCAGTCGCCAACTGAGCGCCGCGATCGGCAGTGTCGCTGCGACGACCAGCGGTGCCGCGACCAGCACGTCTCGCGGAAGCAGATCGTGCGCGCGAGCCCAGAGAATCAGCGGCACGTGCCAGAGATAGATCCCGTAGGAGATCGTGCCGCATTTGGCCAGCGGCCTGGCCGCCAGCACTCGAGCGGTAATCGAGTCCGCGTTGATCGCGACCGCGGCGATCACGAGCGAGAGGCCGGCCGCGGCCGGAAGATCGCGGATGACCTGGGCCGTGTAGCCGCCTGGGTCTCGTTCGTAAAACACGATTCCGGCGAGCAGGACGACCAGTCCGGTGATTACCAGGGGCGCCGTGCGGCGAGTATGTTTCGTCATCTGGCCCGTGCGCGTGATCGCCGGCGCGGGCGTGTGCGTGATCGTCGTCTCGGCCGTGTGCGTGATCGCCGGCGCGGGCGTGTGCGTGATCGTCGTCTCGGCCTCAAGCGTTTCGACCACGAGCGCAGCGAGCAGGCCGCAGGCAAAATACGGCAGCATCGCCACGAGCGAAAGTCGCGCGACCGAACCGGCGCCGATCGTCTGCGCATTCCACCAGAGCCCGGTCACGATCATCGCGATCGCCAGGCCCGCTGTCGCGATCACGACGAGCGTGCGGCACACACCGGCCGTCGCGATGCCGGATGTGTTCTCGGCCGCGGCGATCGTGAGGCTCTCATCCGCGGTCCCGGAGGTGTTTTTCGCCACCGCGAGCCTGGGCGAGATCTTGTTTCCAACCACCGCGATTCTGGACGTGTTCCTAGCCGCCGCGATCGCCGTCGCGCCGATCAACGGAACGAGCGCGTAGAAGCCGAGCTCGATCGGGAGCGACCAGGTCGACGGGTTCAGCTTCATCAGCGTTTCCGGCCGGAAGTTTTGCGCGAAGATCAGGAACGTCCAGGTATCCGCTGGTTTCGGCAGATGGGCGCCGACGCCGTCGGCCGCCAGCCACAGCAATATCGCCGACCCGGCCAGCGACACGTAGTAGGCCGGTGCGACCCGAGCGGCGCGGTGAACCACGTACCGCCCGAGCTTGGGCGCCTCGCCGCCCCCAAGCGCAGCACGCAGGAACGGCCGCACGAGCAAAAACGCCGACAACGCAAAAAACATGTACAGCCCGAGCTTGAGCGAAGCGAACACGACATCCAGCGGAGAATCACGTACTACCGTCGAATGAGAATCGCCGAAAAGCCAGACGTGGAACACGAGCACCGCCAGCGCAGCGAGACCACGTAGACCGTCGATCGCCGTAGCGCGAGTTGAGGCCGTCACGTCGGCAGCAGTGGCCGACGACGGCACCGGAAAGGCGTCAGGAGACGCTGCGGTCGCGGAACCGTGACGAGCGCCTTGAGGGGCGTCGGTGACACCCGAACGGCTCTGGAGCTCGAGGTTGGTTCCTCCGCCGGCGATCTGTCGGTCGATCAAGCTCATTCGGCGCAACGTAACGATGCCACGCAGACGGTGCGCCGGTTGTTCATCTGTTGTTAACACGCCACACGTGGCGGAGCCGGTCGAGGTGCCGTCGTGCCTGGTCCGGTCGTGGTGCGTGACCGGTCTAGGTGCGCATGTGCGTGCGACCGTCGTGTTTTGCTCGGGTCAGGGTACCGGCGACCAAATCGCGCTGACGTCGCGGCCGAGTTGTTTGCGTCGTCGCTCGGCGGACTGCATGTAGCGCAAGTACCCATCTCGAGATCCGAAAATCTCATTCGCGACGGCGGGATCAAACCAACTTGCGCTTCGATCGCCCGAGTAGAGAGAGTGGGATGAGAACTCGTAGGTCTCGAACGCGGGCATCGAGCGAATCTCGAGCGGATTGAGGTGCGTGTATCCGATCACCGTCCGCAGATGCGCGACGCTATCGACGCGCGCCGCCTTGAAGCAGTCTCTGAACAACACCCCGTAGCGATTGTGCCGCCCGTTGTGCTGACGGACGTATGAGCTGAGCGCACCGCGCACCAGTCGCGTGATCGCACCGTCTTCTCGCTGTCGCACGACGAGGTGGTAGTGGTTGACCATCAGGCAGTACGCCAAGATTTCTACCCCCGGATCCGCGAGGCGAGCCTCGAAGGCCGCCATGAACATTCGCCGATCGTGGTCGTCCGCGAACACCGATGCGCCGTTGATCCCTTGGTTG
This sequence comes from Solirubrobacterales bacterium, assembly GCA_049276635.1. GTDB lineage: Bacteria > Actinomycetota > Thermoleophilia > Solirubrobacterales > JACPNS01 > JACPNS01. The sequence goes on from JBASWU010000114.1 coordinate 7,391, forward strand.
TAGGCGTGAAACGATGACTGCGTTCGATAGTGCTTGACGATGTTGCGGCTCGGCATCCTGCTCTTCTACCGCATCGAAGTAGCCGCGAACCATCAAATTCGCCAGTTTTTCCACTTCCGTCGATCCTCTGTCTCGGTCCCGTAACCCCTCCGCCGTAAACCATGTCGACCCCCCGCC
>JBASWU010000115.1:0-18759 GCA_049276635.1 Solirubrobacterales bacterium
GCGCCAGGCGACGGCGATGACCGGGAGGGCGGTGGCGAGGACGACCATCGCGGGAGACGCGCGCGGCAGCTCGTATGGAGCCACCGCCGCGAGCACGCATGCCGCCAGTAGGGCGATCGGCAGGCTCGCGCGCCAGGCCAGCGCCGCCAACGCGACGGCGCGTTCGGCCAGCGGCCGGCGTAAGGACGCAAGCCTCCGCGCGCCGCGCAGGAGCGGGGGGCGCCAGGCGACGGCGATGACCGGGAGGGCGGTGGCGAGGACGGCCATCGCGGGAGACACGCGCGGCAGCTCGAGAACGAACACGGCGACAGCGCCAGACACCACGGCCGCCGCCGCGGTCAGCGCTTTCGCGGCGTCCACCCGACCCAGACGGCGAATCACTCGCCCGGAAGCCGTGGCGATCTTGCGTGATGCCGGCTTACGCATCGCCGGAGGCTAGTCGCGCGTGCGGCCGCTCGTCTAGCCAAAGCCCCAAGACGAACAGCGTCCACCGTTGCCGGCGTGTGAGGGCGAACCCACACTGGTCGGAGCTATCGGTTAGTAGAGCGTGCGCCGGCAGCCGCACCCCTACCCGTCCGAGCGAGTCGCAGGCTGCCCTCGTCGCATCGGGTACCGAGCGGATCCACCGGTCCGTCGGAGTAAGAAACGCGTGCTTCGGCCTGTCGATGATCTCGGCCGGCAGATGTCGATACGCGACCTCCTTGAGCAGTGCCTTCGGCCGTGCCCGCAGCCTGGAGCCAAGCCGCAGGCGCAGCGGCAGCGACAAAACAAATTCGGCGAGCCGGCGGTCGAGATAAGGGGCCCGTGCCTCAAGCGAGTTGGCCATCGTCGTTTTGTCGATCTTCATCATCAGATCACAGGGCAGGAACCCGCGGAAGTCGTCGCGGGCCGCAACTGCCACGGTCGAGCCGATGGAGCGACCCTCTCCGGCCACCGCGTGCAACCCGAGTAGCGCCAGTTCATGCGGCGAAAAGCGCTCCGCGAGCGCCGCGGGCAGCCGGCCCTCGCAGGCGGCGGCAGAAAGATACGGCAACCGGCGCGAGCGATAGCGCGCGTGGAGGACGGTGGGCATCAGCGAGGCGAACCGCAGCAAAGGTTCGAGACGCCACATCCACAGATAGTGGTCGTAGCCGAGAAACAACTCATCGGCCCCTTCGCCGCTGATCACAACCTTCAGCTTCTGCGCCGCGAGCCGTGACAGGACGAACGTCGGCACCGCCGCCGCGTCGGCAAGCGGTTCGTCGAGCCGTCCAACCGCCGCGCGCAGAATCTCCTCATCCACGACATCGCCATCCACGGTTTGGTGCTCGCAACCAAACTGCTCGGCGACCCGAGACGACCAGCGTGACTCATCCTCGCGATCGTCCACGAAACGCACTGAAAACGTTCGCAGCCCGTCGCCGGCCCGTTCGGTGGCGAGCGCGGCCAGCAGACTTGAATCCAGGCCGCCACTCAGAAACAGGCCGACCGGAACGTCGGCCCGCAACCGCGTAGCTACTGCGTCACCAAGCAGCCGGTCTACCTCGCTGGCCGCGACCTCAAACCCGGCCGTTCGGCCACGGCGCCTCGATTGTGCAACCTCGGGATTTGGCGCGGACCAATAGGTGAACTCGTTGACGGCACCGTCGCTCGAAAACGTAGTCGCGGTGCCCGGTTGCGCCATCATCATTTCCCGCCAGATCGCATGTCCATCGCTAATAAATCCCCTGCGCAAAACGTCCGATACGGCATCGGCGGAAAGCTCACTGATGCCCGCCGACGCCGCGAGTGGTTCCGCCTCCGAGGAGAAGCAAACGGCCGATCCCCGTCGAAACACGTACAGCGGTTTCTTGCCAATCGGGTCGCGCGCAAGCGTCAGCCGCCGGGCGCCACGGTCCCAGATGGCTATCGCGAACATGCCCAACAGTTGGGAGAAACAGCGTTCGCCCCATTGTTCGTAGGCATGCACGATCACCTCCGTGTCGCTGTGGTCCGTTGTAAAGGCGTGGCCGAGCCGGGTCAAACGGGATCTCAGTTCGCGATGGTTGTATATCTCCCCGTTGAAAATGGCCGCCACCGAGCCGTCCTCATTGAACATCGGCTGCTGTCCATGTGTGATGTCGACGATGCTCAGACGGCGCATACCGAAGTGAAACCCCGCTGCTTCGTCACCGAAGAACCCAGTGTCGTCCGGCCCGCGATGGCGAAGACCCGCGACAATCTGAGTCGACAGGGTTTGCGGCGACGGACCGAAAACTGCCGCCGGATCCCAACACCCACCGATACCGCACATCGCGTGGTCTCAGCCGGGCACGACGGCGCGCGGCGAACCGGCCGCCGGCGACGCCGGGATCAACATGGCCGCGATCGATCCGATCGACAGCCCGATCATGGCGGCGACAAGAACCGCGTTCGGGATGTCCGGGTCGACCGGCCACCTTGGCTCGCGAGCTGGGGTTACGATCTTCGCGGTCGCCGGGCGCCGTGGCCATTGGCGAACCCAAACCAGCATGTTCTTGCTCGCCAGGTCCGCGAGCAGCGCCGCCCGTGACGCGTCAGCGGACGTAGCCGATATCCAGATCCGGCTCGTTCCGTTGAGATGCCTCCCGCGCAGCCTGCGCTTAAGGTCGACCGCCGTGTAACCGATTCCCGGCTTGGCGGCAACCTGATCGCGAAAGCTATAAATCGCCGGAATATCGGACCAAGACTTTGCGAGCGTTTCGGACCTGAGCACAGATTCGCCATGCTCACCCCGCTGGCGAGCCAACTGCTTTGCGCTAAGCGCGATGGCGATTTCGGCCTTGGCCTCGTACGTGTGTGGGATCGTCTGGCCGTAGACGAGCGCGACAGTCGCGGCGACCAGAGGGCACAGGACGACCGGCAGGTAGCGCCGCGACCGTAGAGCACGCATCGAGCCCATCAGCTTCCGCTGCGCCGTGTGTAGCCACGCCTTCATTCCGCGGTCGATTCAAGGAACGCCTCGCCGCCTTGTTCGCGCGTCGGTTGCCGGTAAAACTCGATCGTCCGGCCGAGTCCCTCCGCGATGTCGACCGCCGGCTCATAGCCCAGCCGCTCCCGAGCGAGCGTGATGTCCGCGCTGGAGGCATGCACGTCTCCCGCCCGCGCCGCTTCGTAACGCGGATCGATTTCGGTCCCCAGCTCGTCGTTCAACGCAGCGATGATCGCTTGAATCGTCTGGGGTCGCGCGGTGGCACAATTGTACACCGTGCCAGCGGCGTGCTCGCTCGATGCCGCGGCGGCCAGCAGATTGCACCGCACCACGTTCGCGATGTACGTGAAGTCCCGGGACTGGAGCCCGTTTCCGTAGACGACCGGCTGCTCACCGGACAGCATCCTGGTGATGAAGCGCGGAATCGCCGCCGCGTACTGGGACTGCGGATCCTGCCGCGGACCGAAAATATTGAAATACCGCAACGCGATTGTCTCCATGCCGTAGACGCGCGCAAACGCGGCGCAGTAATGCTCGGCGGCAAGCTTCGAGACGGCATAGGGTGAGATAGGCGCCACCACCTGCATTTCGCGACGCGGCAGTCCGGGCGCATCGCCGTAAATTGACGATGAAGACGCGTACACGACGCGCCGCACGCCAGCGTCGCGCGCCGCGGTCAACACGTTGAGCGTGCCGAGCACGTTGACATCGTTGGTCGTCAACGGAGCGTCGATCGACCGGGGCACCGATGGCAGCGCCGCCTGGTGAAAAACGACGTCCACACCCGATGTCGCGCGATGAACAGCATCCCCGTCACGGATATCGCCCTCGTGAAGTTCAACGTCTCTTGCGACATGCCTCAGGTTCTCGCGGCGGCCGGTCGAAAGGTTGTCGAGCACGCGCACGGCGGCACCTTGCTCAAGCAGCGCGTCGACCAAGTGTGAGCCGACGAAGCCGGCGCCTCCGGTCACAAGTATTTTCACCGGCGGTAACTTTCTCGGGCCATCGCACTGATCCTATCTGTATGGCGTTCCCATGGGGGGTAAGGGAAAAGCCGTCTCTTTCGGGACGTCCGATCATGGGGTCAGCCGGTCGTACGACGAGAGCGTCGGTTTTCCCTATCTTTAAGTTCATGCGGTCAAATGTTTTGACCTCGCGCCGGACCCGCCGACTAACGGCAACAGTGCTGTTCGTCTTGGCGGTCACCGCGGCACTCGGACTCGCCGATGGCGGGGGCGCCGCTTTGGCGTTTCCCGCATTTGACCAGTACGCACCAGTCGCACCGGGTCCGGACGGCGACCGTCACATCGCCGACGGAAGCGTCGAGCGCGATCACGAAGCGCTCGTCGGCGCTGTCCGCGCGCGTGCGGCCGAAGCAACCGGCAACCCCTCTTTGAACCCGCGCCGAACTTCGACCGCGCCAGATCGTTACGAGCGGCCACGGCGCACGGCGACACGATCGTCCGGCGGCCGCGAAAATTTCGCGCGCGCTTCGGGCACATCGCTGGTCGACAACATCTTCAGCAGTTTCGGACTGGCGGCCGCGAGCCTGGTGGCGACTGCGGCTGCGCTGGTTGGGCGTCGCGGAATCCGCAAAAGCGACGATTAACGCCAAGGCCGTGCGGACCGATTCGGCTTGGCGCAAGACCGGCGCGACAGCCGTCAGCGGCGGTCAGTCGACGATCACGCTTGACGACTTGTCAGAATCGACGCGATCAGCGATCGCGCTTTCGGAGACGATGTCGAGTACGACCACGCTTCTCTTGGTCGCGTGCGCACCGGTCGTTGTGCGTTCGATTCGCACGTTACCCGCGTCGATGCCGGAAAGCGCTTGAGCGATGAACGCATCGTGTGCGCCGGCGACCGCGACTGTCACGCCTTTCCCGGCGAAGAAACTACTTCCTTCCTGGACATTGACGCCGAAATACGCAGCGTCCACGGCAAGTTCATTGCGATCGCCGCGTAACCCGACCACCGAGAACGCACTGCGATCACGAACGAAAACGCCGATGCGTCCGCCGCGCGTCTTTAGTCGCACGTCGGGATTCAGGAGCGTGCCCTCGCGCGCCGCGGACGCGCCGCGGACCGAAACCCCGATGGCTTGGTCGCCGACGATCACGACCCGCACGTCTCCGCCCAGGAACAGCTGGCCATGCTCGACGGCGATCCCCGCGATCGCCGGACCACTCACGGTCACGTCATCCACCATCCCGGAACCCTGGGAGATATCGATGCCGACGGGTGCCGGGTCACGGCACGTCAAACCGGCCACAAGAACAGTGATCTGCCGCGCGACGACGCACGACCATCGGCCGTGTCCGTCGATGACGACGGTGCCGGGCCGCCGGGCCCGAATCGCGACAAACGACTTCGGCGCCCGGCCGGCCGACGTCGCGTAGCTGCTCAGACCCACCGAGCCGAGCTTTGCCGAAAGGTCGACCGGGCCGGAATAGACGCCCGGCATTAGCACGATCGAATAGCGCCGGTCGATTACCGACGGAAGCGCGGCGACGGCTCTGCCGACCGTGCGAAACGGATGCTCTACGCCGCCGTCGCCGGCACGGTCACTCCCGCGCGGCGACACAAACACTTCCCGCGAGCGTCGCAGGGCGAGCGGCAGCCGGTTTAAACCTTGCCTAGATCCAGTCGCCCCAGTGACGGCTCTCGCCGATGCGCGCGGACTCTGTTCGCGCGCGCTCCGATCGCCGCATCCGACCGTCAAGAACGTGCCCAGAGTGATCGCCATCGCGATCGTGAAACGCCCAATCGGTTTCATCCACCCCGAGCGTATCGCCGCCAGGTCGAGCGGACGCATCGTGGGATCGCCGCTACGCGCTGTTAGCGTCGCGCGTGATGCCCGAATCGATTACCTGCAACCTTTGCGGCGCCGACGATTACGACGTCGTTTATCAAGCGCGCGACGAGCGCTTCAGGACTGATGAGATCAACTGGTCGCTTGTGCGTTGCCAGGAATGTGGCCTCTGCTATTTGAATCCCCGGCCGACCAGCGACGAGATCGACCGTTATTACCCGCGAGCGTATTTCACGACCGGCCGCGACATCCAGTCGCAACACCGGCGTTACGCGGCCGAGGCACGATACCTTGCGGGCTTGACACCCGGGAACCTGCTGGATATTGGTTGTGCCGAGGGCGACTTTCCCGCGTTCATGCGTGATCGCGGCTGGGCTGTAGCCGGATTCGAGGGATCGCGGTCGGCGCTGAATCCTCATCGGATTGAGATTCGGCGCGGTCGTTTTCCGGAAGACTGCGACTTTTCAGCGGACAGCTTCGACGCAATCACCGCGTGGGCGGTGATCGAACATCTCCACGATCCAATGTCGGCGCTGCGAACCATTCATAACCTGCTGAAGCCAGGCGGTTCACTGGTGTTCCTCGTGCCGAATTTCCGTAGCGTGCACTCGCGTTTAGCACGGTTCGAAGACATACCGCGTCACCTGTATTTCTTCACACCGGACACGGCACGCTCGTGTCTGGCCGCGGCGGGCCTGGATGTCGTCGACATCGACTTCGACGGCACGGTGTATCCGGCCCCCGGCCGTGGCGCGCTTCGGCGGCTCCTCTGGCACGCGGCCGGCGGCGACGAGCGCGGCTTCTATGAGTTCCTCCACTACCGGACACGCCGGGAGCGCATGAGGTCGCGTCCGCTCTTTGGCGCGCTGTGGCACCTGACCGCGGCGGTCGAACGCGTACTGCTGGCCGACAGGCCGCAGCAGTGGTTCGGCGTGTACGGCACGATGGTCGTCTCGGCCGTCAAGCCGCGAGCCGCTGCCTGAGGCCCGATCCGCTGTGGCGGATGGCCTCGCGTGTTAACAGCGGCCCCTTATACTGAGCGCTAGTGCCTGTCGACCCAACGGAAACGTTTCGCGTCGCACTGACTTGTCCGAGCTGTCAAGCCGGCGAACTGGACTGGACCGACACAGACGGAGCGTGGCGGGGTACGTGTCCCAGCGGGCACAGTTTTGACGCTCGCTCGGGTGTCCCCGATCTGATCGAGACGGCCGGACGGGCTGATGCGCTCATCGACGCTTCCGCGATCGAGCTTGACTACTACGAGCCAATGCACCGGTGGCACGGCAGCGCCAACGAACTGTTGGCCGATGACCTGTTCCGGCGGATCGACGCCGTGGTGTCCGGCTGCGCCAGCCGTATGGGACACAAACTCGACGTACTCGATGTCGGCGCTGGGAACTTATTGGCGGGATGCGGCGGTTCGGGCGGCCGGCACTACCGGTTGCTCCAGTCGCATGCGAGGTCGTACACGGCCGTCGAGCCGTCATGGCGCGAGATCGACGACATTACCGTTCCGGATGGCAATATCTTTCACCTGCCCAGCCCCCGCCTCGTCAGGGGAGTCGCCGAGCGCCTGCCGTTCGGCGACGACTCGTTTGACACGGTGCTGGCTCTGTCCGTTCTCGACCACTGCTATGACCCGGACCTCGCCCTGCGGGAGGTCGCGCGTGTGCTGCGGCGTGACGGCGTACTTGTGGTCACGCTGACGAACTTCGGCTCGTGGCCGTTCGCGCTGCTGCGTGCGCTGCGGCCGTCCTCGGCGAGACGAATCCTGGCCGACGATCACCACGCCACCCATTACGACGCGGAGCGGCTTGGCAATACCCTGCGCTCGTCGCCGCTCGTCCCAGTTCAGGTCGCATCCCGCGTGTTCCCGACGGTCCCGCGCGCCGGCCGCTTAAACGATTTGTTCTGGGGTGGAATCGTCCGTCTTATAGGCCGAGAGCGGTCGATCAGCTTTCTGCGCCAGATCGATCGCGTCGCACGAGTGACTTTTGGCGAATACGGGCAGCACCTTTTCTGCATCTCCAGAAAGCCATAGGAGATCCTTCCGATGACGTTCTGCAAGCCTTCTCCCGCGGACTATCCGGCACGCGGGCGCCATGGTCGTGACGGCCGCCACACCACGGGCCGCTGTTTATGGTCCGAGCCTCCGGGACGATGCCCGCGAATGTTAATGTGGCTGACGGATGAGGGAGCAACTGCTCGATCTTCTCGCCTGCCCGCTTTGCGGAGGCGGCCTGCGTTTCGAAGACGCGGATCCGAACGGGTCGTCGCCGGTCTCGATCGGCGACTCCGGAACTAATGTCGAGAACGGGCGGCTCGCCTGCGCCTGCGGCGCCGACTACCCGCTGTCGGCCGGCATCCCCCGCATCGTCAGCGGCGCGGACGCCGATCGAAGCTCCTCACAGCGCCGGGGCGCCGGACCGCCCCTCGACCCGCGCGTCGCGGCGACGTTGCGTTCCTACAGCAACTGGTGGGATCATGTGCAGAAGGACGTCTCCCACCAGCTCGACAACGCGGCGATCCTGCGAGCGCGCACGGGACTCGAACCGGAGGACGTGACGGGAAAAGTCGTACTCGACGCGGGGAGCGGCAACGGTCGCATCGCCGGTGTGCTTTGCGATTGGGGTGCGGCCGCCGTGGTGGGACTCGATCTCGGTCACGGCGTCGACCGGGCGCGCGAACTGCTCGGCGACAGACCAAACCTGCACCTCGTGCAGGGTTCGATCATGAATCCACCGTTCCCCCCGGAGTCGTTCGACATAGTCATCAGCCTCGGTGTACTGCATCACACGCCCGATACGCGTGCGGCGTTCAATCAGGTCGCCTCACTCGTGAAGCAGGGCGGGCAGTGTGCGATCTACCTGTACAAGCGCGACGAATACCGCTCCGGCGAATCTGAGTTTTATGCGGGCATGAAGCAAGCCGGCGGCGCGCTGTACCACGAGCCGATGCGGCGCTTGGTGGTCAACCTGCCACACCGTGCGATTCTCGCCTGGTCGCGTCTGATGACATACAAGCGTTCGCTCCTGGAACGCATGGCACGGCGCCGGCCGTTGCGTGCGCTCACGCACTTGCTCGAATTCGTGCTGCCATACGACATCCACAAGCCGCTTGAGTCACGCGCGTTTAACGTCGTCCGCAATTACGACCACTACTCAACCCGTTACCTGACGCGGCACACCCGCCAAGAGGTAATTGAGTGGTTTCAGGACCAGGGATTCGACGACATCCACGTACTGCCGTATCCAACCAGCGTGCGCGGAGTGAAGGTCGCGACGCTGCACGACCCGGTGACGCTCACCCTCTGGCGCGAACGCGCGATCGACGCAATCGAGTCCCGCGGCGTCGAGCGCGGGCCCAGCGGCCCGGCAAGATAAACCGGCGCTCTGAGCCGGCCCGCGTTTCCAGGCCGACGGTACCCAGAGACCGGGACCACACCAGATCAGTTCACCGACTTTGTCGCACCCAACGGTGCCACATATGCGTCGGTGGGAGTTCCGGCAAATTCATTGAGCCACGCCGCCTCAAGAGCGAGACCGTCGCGGATCTTGGTCTGCGGTGTGAACCCAAGGTCGCGGGCAGCGCGGGTAGTTAGGGCTCCGGTGTCGCGCACGTCACCGGATTCGGTGGCGCAGTGCCGCACCCGAGCCTCCCTGCCGAAGATCTCCTCGACCGCGGCGAGCGCCTGGTTGACGCTCACGCATGCCCCGCCATCGCCGATGTTGTACACCCGTCCGGCGATATCTGGAGCGCTTGCCGCGGCGAGCGTCGCCGACACTACGTCGTCGACGAACGTGAAGTCACGCGTCTGTTCGCCGTCGCCAAAGACCTCAATCGTGTCGTCAGCCAGCATCGCCTTGATCAGGCGGTGGAAAAACATGTCTGGCCGCTGACGCGGCCCGTAGACCGAGAAGTAGCGCAGCGACACCGTCTCAACACCGAAATTGTGGTGGTAGACGTCGCATAGGTGTTCCGCCGCCAGCTTCGTCACCCCGTAGGGGGAGCGCGGCGCCGGAACCGCCGTTTCGGGAGTGGGCAGCGTTTCCGCGTCACCGTAGATTGAGGAAGATGAGGCGTACACCACGCGACACGAGCCATATTCACGTACCGCCTCGAACACACGTTGCGTGGCGATCACGTTGTTGCGCGTGTAATACTCGAACCGCTTCCCCCAGCTCGACCGCACGCCGGGCTCAGCGGCGAGATGAAAAACCGTATCCACACCGGCGACGAGATCTTCTAGGTCGCCACCGGAAAGATCAACCGGGTAGAACGTGAAAGCATCCCAGGAAAGCGCCGATTCGAGATTGCGGCGTTTCTGCTCGCGGCCGTAGTTGTCGTTGAAGCAGTCGACACCGAGAACCTCCCAGCCGTCGGCCAGCAGCCGTTCGGTGAGGTGCGAGCCGATGAAACCGGCAGATCCCGTGACGAGCGCCCGCATCGCCTACGTCGCCGGGACCGGGAACGAATCGCCGTAGGCCTGGCCGCGAGCCTGCTCGGCCGGCGGCGCGCTGAAGGCGCCGCGACGGCCATCGATCGCGTGCCAAGTCCGCTCAAGCCCGGATAGCAGGCTGATTGCCGGATGCCATCCGGTGTCGCGGCCGATGCGCCCGATATCAAGATGCGTCTTCGGCAAGTCCACACCCCTCGCCGGCCGGACATCGAGTGCTATTTCGCGGCCGACGATGGTTTCGATATCGCCCAGCAACTCGGCGAGACTGTGCGCGTGCGCCGATCCGATGTTGTAAATCGCCGGCCACGAGCCGTGCCGTAGCGAAGCGACGATCGCGCGCGCGGCATCCTCGACGAAAATGAAATCGCGCACGGCATCCATCGATCCGATGACCGGCACCGGCTCACCTTCGGCGATGGCGCGAAGCCAGTGGGCGACCACGCCCTGCGATTCTTCGGTCCGCTGGCCCGGCCCAAATACGTTGGCCAGGCGAAGAACCTGTTCCTCGATCCCGTACGTGCGACCGTAGAACCCAAGGAGCTGCTCTGCAAAGGCGAAGTTCGTTCCATGCTCGGAAATCGGCCGCAGCGGATGGTCTTCGGGGGTCGGAAAATGGTCTGTCCGGCCGTAGACGGTGCCACCCGACGAAAGCAATGCGATCTTGCCGCCACCTTGGTCGCGCATGATCGAGAGCACGGTCGCCAAGGGCAGCAGGGTCGCGGACAACGTCGCCGGTGCATGTTCGCTCGCTCGCGCCGGTGTACTAGACGCGGCGCCATGCACGACGATGTCATGTCGCCCGATCAACTCGGGAAGTTCCCCAGCGTCGCAGATGTCCCCACGGACCAGGGCGATCGCGTTGCGGCCGTCCGCGATCAGCGGAGAAAACGACCGGCTGAAAACCGTGACGCTGGCACCCTCGTCGGCCAGACATTGCGCAAGATGCGAACAGATGAATCCGCCACCGAGCACCAGCACCCGGTTTAACGGTGCCACGGAGCGCGGCTTCGACTGATCGCGTACCTTCATCAGCGTCACCCCCAGAGCTTTATCAGAACTTCGGACGCTGTTCCCGGCCGAAACTACGTTTGCGATGACATATGTCCACGTCCGTACGGTCAAACCTCGAGGCGCCAAACACGCCGACGCAGTGCCCGACGTCGATTCGAGTTGCGATCGACGAACTGATTCTCGCCGCCGCTGCGACGGTGGCAGGCCCAGCCACCAGATGGCTCGACGTAGGATGTGGCACCGGTCGATATCGCGAACTACTCGCCACCGCGGGCGTGCTGGGCGGCTACACCGGCGTGGATCTCGGGCTAGACGAGGACCGCGTCTGGACCGACGAGGACGGCACCGTCATCAGCTTGCTGAGACGTGACGCCAGTGATCTCACGGATCTGCCGGCCGCCTCGTTCGAGGCCGCCCTCTCGGTAATGGCCTTTGAGCACATCATCGATGACCGGCTCGCGATCGCCGGTATCGCCCGCACACTACCGCCAGGTGCGCCGTTCGTACTTGCGGTTCCAGCCCCGGCCGGACGAACGATTTGGGGATTCCGGCATTGCTATCGGTGGTATGACGAGCGAGCGATTCGCGCATTGGCGGACGGAGCCGGCCTGAAGGTGCAGCGCCTGAGCCCAGTCGGAGGCCTCGCCAGCCTGACCGTCAACAGCGCCTGGTTCATGTTGCCGTACTTCCTGACCAAGCTGATCACCGCCGGCGCATATCTCGTATTTCTCGGCAAGCGCGAGCCAGCACGGCGATACTGCCCGTGGCTGCTCAGACTCCTGCCGACCCTGCAGTACTGGCACTGCCGGTATGCCGCCGGCCGGCGCGTGCATGACATGCTGAACAGGTTGCTGCTGCGAGCCGACCGAGTATGCCCGCGACCACCACTGGCGTGGGTGGCCGTGCTTCGCACAGACGATCCACCGGGCCGAACCGAGGCGCGCGGCCGTAAATCAAAGCCGGCTTGATTCAGTAGACGTGCCGCCGGGCGAGAACTGTGCCGATACCGCGACAGATCACCTTCGCGTCGAGCCTAAGACTCCGGCTGTGTACGTAATACGCGTCGATCAGGTAAGTGTCTCGCAACGTCAGGTCGTCCCTGAAATAAACTTTGGGGAGCGCGAAGATTCCGGGCTTCACGCTCAGAACGATGTCGCGATACGAGCCGTAATACGGAAACATCTCGGGAATCTGCGGTCGAGGACCCACGAGCCCGATTTCACCTCGCAGGACATTCCAAAAATTCGGCAACTCGTCCAAGCTGGATCGCCTGAACCGACGGCCGATCGGTGTCACGCGCGGGTCGTCTTTGACATGAAACAAGTACTCGGCGGCTTCGGCCTGACCGAGCTCGTAATCGTAAAGCTCCGGGAATCGCTCGCGTGCGTCTACGTACATCCCGCGAAACTTCAGGAGTTCGAACGGCCGTCCGCCGACGGTCAGGCGTGTTTGACGAAAAAACGCCGGACCTGGCGTATCACGCCGAATCGCGATAACCATGTACAGCATCAGCGGTGCGGTGATCACCAGGACGGTGAGCGCGACCGACGCCTCCACCGCGCGGCGAATAGACCGAACCACGAGACCGGGCCGCTCGCATAACGGCATTGCAAGACGCCGCGCCAGCGCTTCAGGTTGTTCACGAAGATCGTCTTCGAGTTCCAGTAAGACGTCATACCACCTGTCGCGAAACCGACACTCGTCTACATCGCGATCAAGACCCGATCGGCTCATTGATGACATTTCTAGTGCTTTCGTCGGGCAGCTGTCGCCTGAAAATCCGTCCAAGCTAAAGCTACAGGGGCACGGCCACCACGTGAATCTTCACAGCGTGCCGGACAGACCGACGTTTTCGAGAGCGGGCCGCGGACGTGCAGCGCGGTCGCGGGCGACCTCCTCGCTAGCCTTGATCCACGATATGGCCGTCGACACCCAGACCATCTCCTTCGCCCGCGGCGCTCCGTCGCTCGACCTGATCCCGGTCGAGCAGCTCAAGGAGTCCGCGATCGCGGCGTTCGACCGCGACCCGGCCGGCACGTTCGGCTACGGCACCGCCGTCGGCTACCAGCCGCTGCGTGAGTGGATCGCCGACCGCCACGGCGTGGACGCGTCGCGCGTGATCGTGACCAACGGCTCGCTGCACGCCTGCGCGATGATGTTCGACCGTCTGGTCGCGCCCAGCGACAAGATCGCGATCGAGCTGCCTTTGTATGACCGTTCGCTGCTGATGCTGCGCCAGCGCGGCGCCGATCTGCTCGGCTTTCCGGTCGAGTCCGACGGCTTCGACATCGCCGCGCTCGAAAAGACGCTGCGGTCCGGCACCGTGCCCAAGTTCGTCTACACGATCCCGCACTTTCACAACCCGGCCGGCTGCACGATGCCGCTGGAGAAGCGCGAACGTCTCGTCGAACTCGCCGAAGAGCACGGCTTCCTGATCGTCGAAGACGACCCGTACCGCGATGTCGCCTTCGAGGGCGAGCCGCTGCCGACGATGCTCTCGATGGACGAGTCGGGCGAGCGCGTCTTCTACATGTGCTCGTTCACCAAGACCGTCTGCCCGGGACTTCGCGTCGGCTACGCGATCGCCAGCGAATCGGTGACCCGCGACCTCGTCACCGCCGGCACCAACACCTACATCTCGCCGGGCATGGTCAGCGAGTCGATCCTCAACGACTACCTGCGCTCGGGCAAGCTCGACGGCTCGATCCAGACGATCCGCGGCGCGCTACGCGAACGCCGCGATGCGCTGACCGGAGCACTCAGGGAGCTGATCCCCGAGGCGCGCTTCGTCACCCCGACCGGCGGCTACTTCCTGTGGGTCGACCTGCCTGCGACCGTCGACACCGATGCCGTCGCCGCGACCGCCGCCGAGCGCGGCGTGCCGATCACCCGCGGCAGCGACTTCATGCTCGATGGCGGCCGCAACAGCATGCGCATGAGCTACTCCAGCGCCACTCCGGAGCAGATCCGCGAGGGCGTTGAGCGCTTGGCTTCGATCATCAAGGCGTAGTGCTCCAGCCGGCTTCATCGGCGAGACGGCCGGAGGCGATCTCGCCCGGCGACTACCGGCCGTAGCGCTCCTTGGCCAGCACCAGCTGGTCCGGCAGCGCGGTGCGCGGCGGCGGCGACGGATCGGCGATCACGGCGATCGTCTCGGCGACCGAGCGGCTCAGGACGTGGGCGCCGGCGGCAGAGGTCACTACGACCTCGTCGTCGTCGACCGAGCTGACCGTTCCGGACAGACCGGGACGCATGCCGGCGTCCATCAGGTAGTGCAGCAGATCTTCGGCCTCGTTCTCGAAGCGCAGGATGTCGACCGAGGCGCCCTCGACGCAATCGGCCAGCGGGACGCCCTGGATGCGGTCGGCCGGGTTGATCGGGTGGCCGTGCGGACAGGTCTTGGCGTCACCGATGGCGGCGAGCATGCGCTCCTCGAGGACCGGCGACATCGCGTGCTCGAGGCGCTCGGCCTCTTCGTGGACGTCGTCCCACGGGATGTTGAGCACGTCGGTGAGGAAGCGCTCGATCATGCGGTGGCGGCGGACGATCTGCTCGGCGTGCTCGAGGCCATGCTGGGTGAACCGCAGCGACTTGTCGTTGCGGCGCGCGATGTATCCGTCTTTTTCAAGCCGGGCGACCATCTCGTGTACGGTCGGCGCCGACAGCTGCATGGCGCGGGCGATGTTGGCGCCGGTGATCGGCAGTCCCGCCTCCTGAAGCCAGAAGATCGTCTGCAGGTATTCCTCTTCGGCGACTGTGGCGTGGTCGTGAGACATGCGCGAAACTCCAGTTGACTCCGGGGCGAGCGAGCGTTGGGCATCCTACCGCAGGGCGGCCGCGACGGACCCGGCCACGGGCGCAACGGCGGTAGGCTCGCGCGCATGCGACCGGTCCTGGTGGCGCCAGACAAGTTCAAGGGAACGCTGACCGCGGGCGCGGTCGCTACGGCGATCGCGGGCGGGCTTGAGCGCGCCGGGATCGCGAGCGACATCTGCCGGATCGCCGACGGCGGCGAGGGGACGCTCGATATTGTGGCCGAAGCGACCGGCGCGACCGTCGTAGACGCGGCCGCGCACGACGCTCTCGGGCGGCCGGTCGGCGGCCGGGTCGCCGTGTTCAACAACGGCAAGTCGGCGCTCGTGCAGGCGTCGGACGCGATCGGTCTGGATTTGATCGACGAGCGGGACCGCGATGCCGTCGGCGCGAGCAGCTACGGAGCCGGCGAGTTGATCGCCGCGGCCGCGGCGCTGGACGTGCGCCAAGTGTTCGTCGGCGTCGGCGGAACGGCGACGACCGATGGCGGAGCCGGTGCGCTGGAGGCCCTGCGCGCGGCGCGATTGCTCGGCGCACGCGGCGCGACCGGACGAGCTCCGCGACTGACCGTGCTCTGTGACGCGCGGGCCGCATGGGAACAGGCCGCGCCGGTATTCGCGCCCCAGAAGGGAGCAAGCGCGTCTCAGGCCAAAGAGCTCGCCGCCCGGCTCGATTCGATGGCGGTCAGGATGCCGCGCGATCCGCGCGGCGTGTTGCTGACCGGCTGCGGCGGCGGGCTGTCGGGCGCGCTGTGGGCATACGCCGGGGCGGAGCTGAAATCCGGCGCCGGCTTCGTGCTTGACCGGCTCGATTTCACCGCGCGCATGACCGCGGCGCGGGGGGTCGTCACCGGCGAAGGCCGTCTGGACCACCAGACCCTGCTCGGCAAGGCCGTCGGCGAGGTCGCGACGCGTGCGCGCCAGTCCGGCGTGCCCTGTCACGCGATCGTTGGCCGCCGTGAAATGACGGAATTCGAGGCGCGGATCCTCGACTTCGAGTCGGTTACCGAGGCCTCGACGCGGCGAGCGATCGAGGTCGCCGCGAGCCGGCTGGCGACGGTGCTGGCAACTCAATAGCGTTCGACCGGACCGCGTCTCGATCGGGTCGCTCAGTCGTCGTACGGTGTGAACTCACTCTTGCGCGCGCCGCAGACCGGGCAAAACCAGGTCGCCGGTACCGCATCGAACGCGGTGCCGGGGGGAATGCCGCCATCGGGGTCGCCGTCGGCTGGGTCATAAATAAACCCGCAGGACTCACAGATCCATTTCTGTGCTGTCTGATCCGACGTCGCGGTACTTGTGCCACTCATCACGTGCCTCCGGTCATCATCTTCGCACTTCGGTAAACGGCCTTCCCGCCGATCAAGAACCCGATCGGCGGTCCTGGCTAGAGGGTAGTTAAACACGACGTCAAACACACCGCACGCCGCCGGAAATCTCGACCATCCGATCGCTCACTCGTTGCTAGACTATTGAACACCATGCCAACACAATCACCACACCCCACCCCGGCGGATCAGGTTCCACTGGAAGATCTCATGGTCGTCACCGAGTCCCAGTGGCAGGACGGCCCGCCACACGAAACCTTCAAGCGCCTGCGAAGCGAGTGCCCCGTGCACTGGAGCAAGGGCGTTCCCGAATACCCGAGCGAAGCCGGCTTCTGGTCGATCACCACCGCCGACGACATCCAGACCGTCAGCCGCGACTGGGAGACCTATTCCTCGGCCAGCGGCATCACCGTCGTATCGGACGCGGTGATACCGGTCGAGTTGATCTCGTCGATGTTCATCGGCATGGACCCGCCCAAGCACGACCGGCTCAAGGCGCTGTTCCAGGCCGGCTTCACGCCCAAGCGCATCGCCGAACACGAGGGCGCCATTCGCGAGATCGCCATCGGCGTGCTTGAGGGGTTAGACCCGGATAAAACCTACGACCTCGTCAAGGACGTCGCCCAGCCGGTGGTCGCGCGCGTGATCGGCAGCTTTATGGGCATCCCGCCCGAGCACGACGAATCGTGGGCGACGCTGATGAACACCCTGATCGGCTCCGGTGACCCGGATCTCAACCCAAAGGGTCCCGAGAACATCATGACCGAGGAGATTCCGCTCGTCTTCGAGCGCTGCCGTGTGCTGATCGAAGAGCGCCGCGAGAACCCGACCGACGACCTGACCAGCGTCCTCGTCCACGCCGAGATCGACGGCGAGAAGCTCGAGGAGCACGAGATCGTGATGGGCTTCTTCTTGCTGATGGCCGCCGGTAACGACTCGACCAAGGCAACTTACTGCAGCGCGATGCGCGCGCTGATGGAACACCCCGATCAGCGCCAGCTGCTGCTCGACGACCCGTCGCTTATTCCCAGCGCCGTCGAGGAGTCGCTGCGGATGTTCCCGGCCTTTGCCCACTTCCGCCGCACCGCGACCCGCGACGCCGAGCTCAACGGCGTGCAGATCCACAAGGGCGACAAGGTCGTGCTCTGGTACCCCTCGTCCAACCGCGACGAGACGGTCTACGAGGATCCCGACCGCTTCGATGTGACGCGCAACCCCGAGCACCAGGCCTTCGGCGCCGGCGGCCGTCACTTCTGTCTCGGCACCGCCCTGGCGCGGCTCGAGCTGAACATCCTGCTCGAAGAAACTCTCAAGCGGTACCCGAAGATGTCGATCGCCGGTGAGCCTGCTCACGCGCTGTCGCCGTTCGCCAACCAGCTCAAGGCGCTGCCGGTCCGGCCTAACGGTTAGTTCATACAGGACGGCCGCCGGCGCCGGCCGGCGCGGCTGTCTAGCGGTCCATCAACGTCTCGACGACCGCCTCGTAGACGCCCGCGCCATACCGCTCCTCGGTAACCGTCGCGTTCGCGTAAGCCGGCAGAAGCGCCCGAATGTCTGGATTTTTTTCGACGGCGTTGCGCATCAGGAAGAAGCGGCCGACGACGTTGGCGACTTCAAGATCTTCGACCGAGTCGCCGGCGGCGATCACCTCGTCGGGGCGGTAGCCGCGAATCTGCATGTGCCGCGAAACCCCGGCCGCCTTGCTCGCGACGCGCGGGATCAGGTGGTACGCGTGAAGGTGCTCGTGGGCGAGCCGCTCGCTTTTGCGGCGAATACGGCCGTTGTCGACCAGCCGCAGATCGCCGTGGCCGCGATCGGCAAGCAGCCGGTCGGCCTCGGCCGTGTCGAGCCAGCCGCGAAACAGGTGCGAGACATCGCGGTCGAGGTGCCACGGCGCGTGGTACTCGAGCCGGTCGGCGAACTCCGCGAGCAGTAACGCGGGCACTCCGCGCGCCTCGATCTGCTGATAGATGTTCTGATCGCCGGTCGGGAGCATGCCGCCGGTCATCCATTCGGTTTCGCCGTCGACGTGCACGCCGCATCCGACCTCGAAGATGTACGACGTCTGCCCGAAGAGACGGGCGCCCTCGTGGACCTGCGCCTCGCGGCGGCCGCTGAAGATGCAGACCTCGACTTCGGCCCGCAGGCAGGCCTCGATCGCGCGCGCGCCGCTGTTGGTCACGCGTCGGTCGCCGTCGTGGAACAACGAGGCGCCGTGCCCGAGCAAGGTGCCGTCGAGGTCGACGTAGAGGCATCTAAGCGACACCGGCCGCCTCCGAGGCGAGAGTCGCGAACGGCGGCCGCTCGATCAGCGGGGAGGGTCGAAGATGCGGCCGGCCCTCGACGTAGTTGAGAAAGCGATCGAGACCGGCGGGCGCGTCCTCCGGACCGCCGGCGCGCGCGAGGAT
>JBASWU010000116.1:0-9682 GCA_049276635.1 Solirubrobacterales bacterium
CGGCTTGTCCGCTACGGCCGGCTCGGCCACCGACGCCTTGGCCGCCGGCTCGGCGGCTGCCTTCTTGGCGGGCGCCGCGCCGCCGCCGGTGATCTTGGTGACCTGTAGGCGAGTGAGCTCTTGGCGGTGGCCTTGGGTGCGCTTGTACCCACGTTTGGGCTTGAACTTGAAGACGCGAATCTTCTCGCCGCGCTCGTGACCGCGGATAGTGGCCTCGACCTTGACCTTTTCGAGGCCTTTGGCGTCGAGGATGACGTCGGCGCCGCGCAGCATCAAGGGCTTGAGGGCCACTGTCGCGCCGGCCTTGTCGGCGATTCGGTCGACGAGGATGAAATCACCCTCGGCGACACGGTGCTGGTTGCCGCCGACTTCTACTACTGCATACGTTTCCGTGGCCATTGTCGTAACTTTTCTACCGGGTCTACTCGGTGCTGTCAGAAGGTTTGGAGTCTGATTTGGGCGCGTCGGAATCTGACGCACTGGCGGATCCGCCGCCGGAACCTGTGCTCCCGGCGCGCGAACGGCCGCGCCCGCCACGGCTGCCGCGACGTCGCGGAGCGCGTGAAGGCGATGATTCTACCGCGTCATCGTCGTGATCTGAAGAATCCGCCCCGACCGTAGCTTTGACCGGCGGTCGCGCCCGGTCGCCGTCTGTCGGACGAACGCCTCCGGGCGAACTCCCGGCCCGCCCCGACGCGGGTTTCTTGGCCTTCACCGGCGGCGGTCCGTTGTCGGCGATCGTCGCGCGCGCGACGTTGCGGTCGACATCCATAATCCGCACCAGAGCCTTGGTTCCGATGCGGTCGAGCGCGTTGTCGATCGAGATGATGTAGTGGCCGAGCTTCGCCACGGCGGCGTTTTCTTCGTACATGTGCGGCTCGACGACCTGGACCATCAGTTCGTCGTCGATCTGGAATGGCAGCGCCCGCTCAAGCACCTTTTTTTTGCTTCCCTCGTACGAGATCTCAAAGTGTTCCAGCGGCAGGCCGTCGCCGCCCTCGAAGTGGATCTCCTTGCCGGTCTCGCGCTCGAGATGGCCGATCGGATCGCCGGTGCCGTGCATCAACGCCGCCGAGACGCGCGGATTGACTTGCGCCAGGTAAGCCTCGGGCTTGGGACTCTCGGCGATGTAGGTTCGCAGGTGACGTTCGACGTGCAGCGCGACCGTGTCCTCGCTGAGCACGACACCTTCGCCGTCGCAGACCGGACAGCGCTTGGTCATGATTTCGCGCACGCCGTCGGTGACGTTCTGGCGGGTCATCTCGACCAACCCGAGCGGCGAGATCTCGACGACGTGCGTCTTGGTGCGATCTTCGTCGAGCGCCTTGCGCATGACCTTGAGCACCGCGTCGCGGTTGGCGGCGCGCGCCATGTCGATGAAGTCGATGACGATGATGCCGCCGATGTCGCGCAGGCGGATCTGGCGAACCGCCTCGTCGGCGGCCTCGAGGTTGGTGTGGGTGATCGTCTCCTCCAGGCCACGGGCCTTGCCGCGCCCGGTGAAGGAGCCGGTGTTGACGTCGATGATCGTCAGAGCCTCGGTGTGGTCGATCACGAGGTAGCCGCCGGACGGTAGGTCGACGCGGCGCGAGAGAATCTTCTTGATCTCGACGTCGACGCCGAACCGTTCGAACATCGAGCCCTTGCCGTCGTCACGGACCACGCGATCGGCGAGTTCTGGCGCCGTGCGGGTGAGAAACGACTTGACGCGGTCGAACTGCGCGTCGTCGTCGATCAACGCCTCGTCGAGCTCGTCGGTGAATACGTCACGCAGCACGCGAATCGAGAGGTCGGCCTCTTGGAAAATCATGTTCGGCGCGGTCGCTTCGTCGGCTCGGCGCTCGAGCACCTCGGTGAGCATGTGCAGGTAGAGCAGTTCGCGCTCGAAATCCTTTTTCTTGGCGCCGCGCGCGGCCGTTCGGATGATCGCGCCGCCGCCGCCGAGATCGAGATCCCGAGCCTCGCGGCGCAGCCGGATGCGCTCCTTGTCCTCGAGGCGGCGGGAGAAGCCGACCCCCTCGCCGGTCGGCACGTAAACCATGTACCGGCCGGGAATCGCCAGTTGCATCGTCAACCGCGCGCCCTTGGTCTTGAGCGGGTCCTTGGTGACCTGAACGACGATCTCCTGGCCGCTCTTGAGCAGATCGGTGATCCGCTGTCCCTTGCCGGTGCCACGTTTGGCGACCTGCCTGCCGCCGACGACGATGTCATCGACGTGCAGAAAACCGTTCTTTTCGTAACCGATGTCGACGAACGCGGCCTCGAGGCCGGCGACGACGTTTTCGACTTTCGCCTTGTAAACGTTGCCGACGATCGACCGCTCGCCGCGCCGCTCCAGATAGAGCTCGGCGGTGCGCCAATCGGTTGAGTCTTTGACGCTGGCGCCAGCCTTCTTCGGCGTACCGGCAGCTTCGAGCATTGCCACGCGAGTTTCATTTCGGTCCGCGCTGACCAGAACTTTCTTTTTCAACTTGACCTCAGATCAAAGGGTTGACGGCCGTCCGGGAGCCACGCGAACGGATCGCGACTGACTCGAGCAGGCCGAGCGCGATGAACGACACGATCAGCGAGGCGCCGCCGTAGCTAAGCAGCGGCAGCGTCACGCCCGTGATCGGCATGATGCCGATGTTCATCCCGACATTTACGAATACTTGAAACATCATGATCGCCACGACTCCCGCGGCGAGCAGGGTGCCGAACTGATCGCGTGCGCTCGCCATGATGCGAAGCGCACGCCACAGCAACAGCGCGTACAGAGTGAGCACCACGGCGGCGCCGGCGAACCCGTAGGTCTCGCCGATTACCGCGAAGATGAAGTCTGTGTGGTGTTCGGGCAAAAAATTGAGCTGGGTTTGAGTGGCGAGTTCGTTGCCGCGCCCGGTGCGTTCACCCGCGCCGATGGCAATTTGCGCCTGGGCCTGTTGGTAGCCCTGACCGGCGAGATGTTCGCCGGGACTGAGGAATGATGTCAGGCGGTCTGCCTGGTACGGCTTGAGGATGTCTACTCCGGCGGCCGGCGCGGCGCCGAGAACGATCGTCGCCAGCAGCGCGACGGTAGCCAGGATCGCCGCGATGTGGTGCCACGGCACGCCGGCGACGAACAAAATCATCAGTGTGATCGCCCCGTAAACCATCGCCGTACCGAGGTCCGGCTGTAGGAAGATCAGTGCCGCCGGCAGCGACGCGAGCCCGAGCGCGCCGAGCGTCAGGCGCAGCGCGTGGCGATCGCGCGCGCGTTCGACGACGTAAGCGCCGAGCACGACGGTGATCAGCACCTTCCCCAGCTCGGAGGGCTGGATCTGGAAGAAACCGACGTCGATCCAGCGGCGTGAGCCGCGCGCGGCGCTGCCCAGCGCCAGGACCAGGACGATCGATCCGATCAGAAACGCGTAGAGCTGCGTGCGCCACTCGCGCAGGCGGCCGTAGTCGAGCCGCGAGACCAGCAACATCACGCCCAGCCCGACCGCCGCGAAAACCGCTTGGCGTAGGACGTAAAAATCAGGCGACCCCGGGACATCGTCCTTGGTCGCGCCGTTGAGCACGACCAGGCTGGCGACGACCAGGCCGATCGTCGCCGAGAGCAGCGGCCAATCGAATCCGCGGATCGACGATCCGGCCAGGTCGGCGCGGAAGCGCTTCACGCCTGCGGCAACCCCGGTCGGATCGAGGGTCTGTGCGGGTATTTCTGCGGTCGGCATCCTGGAGTTGACTTCTAGAGCGTGCGCGACTTTCCGCGCACGAACTTTTGCTTTCCCTTCACCTTGAGCAGCTTGGCGAGAATCAGGCGCGCGGCCGGAGCGGCCGCTTCGGCGCCAAAACCTCCGCGCTCGACAGTTACAGCGACAACATAGCGCGGGTTGGGGTAGGGAGCGAGCGCGACGTACCAGGATTGATCGGCCTGCCCGCCGCCCTTCTCGACGGTTCCGGTCTTGCCCGCGACCTTGACCGGAAAATCGGAGAAGACGTCGACAGAGGTGCCGCCCGGCAGGTTCGCTGCTTGGTAGAGGCCCTGGAGAATCGCGTTGCGATTTCCGGGACTCATCGTCACCCGGCGGCGCGCCGGCTGATCGATGTTCTGGATCACCTGACCGGTCGCGTTGTCGATTCTAAGTCCGAGATGCGGCCGTACTACGTACCCGCCATTGGCGAGCGCCGAGTAGGCGATCGCCATCTGCAGCGGGTTGGTCTGCAGGTCGCCCTGCCCGATCGCGAGGTTGACCGTGTTTCCGACCGTCCATGGCTCGGGGCGCAGCGGATCGCCCTTGAGCCGCGCGCGCAGCTTGTTGCGCCATGCCGGGGTCGGCACGAGGCCCTTCGCGGCGCCCGGCAGGTCGATCCCGGGAGCACGGCCGAGCCCCAGTCTGGTCGCCCACTTCTGGATCACGTCGCCGCCCTTCTGGTCGGCGCGGATTCCGAGCGTGTAGAAGTAGACGTCGGATGAGACCTTCATCGCCTCGATCAGGTCGACCGCGCCGTACGGTGTACGGCCGGCGTTCTGAAACTCTCGATCGCCGAGCTTGATGTATCCGTTGTCGTTGACGACGGTCGACGGCGTGCTGACGCCACTCTCGAGGCTCGCGATCGCCGTGATCGGCTTGAAGGTCGACCCCGACGGGTAGAGCGCCGCGATCGCGCGGTTGGTCAGCGGTGACCCGTTGGCCTTCGACGTCAGCGCTTTGTATTCGGATTGCTTGAGAACACCGGCGTAGACGTCGGGATCGAACGTCGGGAAGCTGCCGAGACCGCGGATCGCCCCGTCCTTGACGTCCATCGCGACGAATGACGACCCGTGCGAGACCGCCCCGCCGGAAGCCACCCGCAGGGCCTGCTCCCCGGCCTTCTGGACGCCGAGGTCGAGCGTCAGGCGCAGGCTGTCACCGGTCTCGGCCGGGATGCCGGGCAACGTGCCGCGCTGCCGGTCTGCCACGTCGACCTGAATGCGCTGGATTCCGCCGCGGCCGCGCAGATAGCGGTCGTAGCTGCTCTCGAGACCGTCCTGCCCGACGCGGTCACCCTGCACGGCGCCTTCGTATCGGCCCTTGCCGAGTTGGTCCTCGCTGACTTCGCGGACGTAGCCGAACATGTGCGCGGCGAGCTTGCCGTGCGGATAGGAACGCTCGAAGGTCTGCGAGACCTCGATCCCCGGGTAATCCCCTTTGCGTTCGCGGATCGCGACCACGTCCTCATAACTGATGTCTTCGGCGGCGGTCGCGTTGGCGAACGGCAGCGAGATCAGGGAGTCGAGCATGCGGGTCTTGATCCGCGAGCGCGGCTCGCCGAGCACGCGGGACAGGCGCGTCAACACGGTCGTGAAGGATTGGTCTCCGATCACCAAATTGCCGCGCTTGCCGACGTGTACGCCCCAGCGCCGGCGGTCGACCTCGACCCGCCAGGAGCCGCGATTGCCGACCAGAAGTTCGCCGTTGCGATCGAGAATTTCACCGCGCGGCGCCTCGACACGGACTTCACGGACGCGGTTGTCGTTGGCCTGCGCGAGATACCGCTCCCCGGAAAGCACCTGCAAGAACCAGAGCCGAAAGAACACGATCGCGAACAGCCCCAGCGCGATCACGCCGATCAGCGCAATCCGTAGCGAAGTCCGCGACGTCAGCCCCTGCTGGTTGTCGGACAGGCGGAAGAACGGCGACTGCGGTGTCATCGGCCGCCCCTTCGCACACGGGCCGACATTCGGCGACGACGGCCGCGCGGGTCGATCGACGGTGGCTCGAGCACACGCGTCGGTACCAAGCTGGCACGACGGCGGCGAAACACCGGGTCGTCGCGGCCGAGGGACGGCATCAGCGCCCAGCGCGCGACGCGATACATCGGCGTCGCCCACAGCGCGCCAAACGCCCCCGACCAGAACGTCTGCCAGGTCATCGACCACGCCTCGGGGGCCGGCTGGCCGAGAGAGAACTGCATCGCGGCGAAGCCGACGGTGAAATAGACCGCCGCGATCGCGCCGACCGCGGGGTTGACCAGCGGGTGAATCGGGTCGCGCAGTTCGCGCAGCCGGCCGGCCGCGTAGCCGCCGGCGGTCAGCAGAAGCGAGCTGACGCCCATCGTCTGGATCAACATCAGGTCGACGAGGAAACCCGCGACGAAACCGGACATCGCGCCGGCCGTACCACCGCCAAGCAGGCCGATCATCACGACGAGAACCGGGACCATGTCGGGTACGACGCCGAACAGCCGGAACTGCGTGACCACCGCGAGCTGGATGATCACGACACAGACCACGAGGGCGCCCGCGCGCAGGATCGACGTGCCGGTTTCGGGAGTCACCTCAGCGGCCTTTTCGCGTCAGGACTTCGACGATCTGGATATCACGCATATCGACGAATGGGTTGAGATGGACCCGCCCGTAGAGCTGGCGCTCCTCGGGGTCGACCTTGCTGACCTTGCCGATCGGGATGCCGGGCGGAAACAGCGACGTAACCTGGCTCGGCTCGTTCACCGTACCCGACGTCACGACGATGTTGCCGACGCGGATCGCACCGCGCTGACGCACGTAGGCCAACTGAAGGTCGTCGGCTCCGGCCTGGCCGCCAGCTTCGGTCTGGACGATCCCGAGGATCTTCTTGCCGGCGACGATCCCGGCGACGCCGCTGGACGCGTCGGTCAACAGCGTCACCTGCGCCGCGTGCGGCGAGACGCTCGTGATCTTGCCGGCGAGCGCTCCGTCGGCGATCACCGGCTGGTTGACGTGAATACCCGATGAGCCGCCCTTGTCGATCGTCACGCGGCCGTACCACTCCGTCGGCGAGCGGACGATCACCCGCGCGGCGACTGGCGTACGGCCGGCCGGGAAGACGTCGCTCTCGTTGAACTCGACTAGAGCACGAAGCTGCTCGTTCTCGGCGGCCGCCTGCTGCAGTCGAGCCGACTGAATGCGGGCGTCGGCGAGATCGGCCTTGAGCTGCTCATTTTCTCCCTTGGCGTCGATCGAGTCGCCGATCCAGTTGACGGCGTCCCGAGCGGGTTTAATCGCCCCGCTGGCGAGATCCTGAAGCGGCGAAAGCACCTCCATGGCGCCGCGCTGGACTGCGTGCAGCGCACCGGACGTGGTCTCGCTGAAGTAGACCGTCAGTAGGACGATCGATAGGCCGACTAGGCCAAACGCGGTTGCGCGGCGACGGCGGATCTGCTTTCTACTTGGCATTTCACTCCTGAGAGACGGCCGGGGCTACGACACCCGGCGATCGTCCCCGTAAACCTCTGATTACTGAATGTCGCGCGCGTCACGGTCGAACCGATCACCGTACGTGCGACGGGATCGCTATCGGCGCCGGCGGCGCACTTTGCTGGTGCGGTGGATCGCCTCGAACTCCTCGAGCGAACGACCCGAGCCGATCGCGACGCAGGTCAGCGGTGACTCTGCGAGGTGGGTCGGAATCTGGGTCTCTTCGCGCAGGCGATCGGGAAATCCCTTCAACAGCGCGCCGCCGCCGGCAAGCATGATGCCACGGTCCATGATGTCCGAAGCCAGTTCGGGCGGGGTCTGGTCGAGCGTGACGCGAATCGAATCGATGATCTGACCGACCGGCTCGTCGAGCGCGCGCTGAACCTCTTCGCTGGTCAGCACGATCGTCTTCGGCAACCCGGTGACGAGGTCGCGACCGCGGATCTCGGCCTGGACCTCATCGGGCATCGGAAAGGCCGAGCCGATCTCAAGTTTCACTTCTTCGGCCGTCTGCTGGCCGATCATCAGCTTGTACTCGCGCTTGACGTAGTTGACGATCGCCTCATCGAGCTCGTCGCCTCCGATGCGGATCGACTGCGACGTGACGATGCCGCCGAGCGATATCACGGCGACCTCGCTGGTGCCTCCGCCGATGTCGACGATCATGCTGCCGGTCGGCTCGCTGACGGGCAGGCCGGCGCCGATCGCGGCGGCCATCGGCTCCTCGATCAGGTAGGCCTGACGCGCGCCGGCGCTGAGGCATGCCTCCTCGACGGCGCGTTTCTCGACGCCGGTCACGCCCGAGGGAACACAGACGACCACCCGCGGATGCGCCCAGCGGCTTTGGTGAACCTTCTGGATGAAGTGGCGCAACATCTGCTCGGTGACGTCGAAATCGGCGATCACGCCATCCTTGAGCGGGCGAATTGCGGTGATCGAACCGGGCGTGCGGCCGAGCATGCGCTTGGCCTCGACGCCTACGGCGTGGACATCGCCGGTCTGCGAATCGATAGCGACCACCGAGGGCTCGCTGAGCACGATCCCGCGACCACGGACGTAGACGAGCGTGTTGGCGGTTCCGAGGTCGACCGCCATGTCGCGACCGCCGAAGCCCGTCATATATGACAAAAGTCCCATGCGTGAATAGGTGTGAAGTTGCGCTCTGAGCTGCCTGGTGAAGGAGTGAGAAGGTCTCGCGAATGGTCAGCGACGCCGGGCTGATGCCGAGTTGCACGCGCTGAACGATCCCGTCGATCTTGGCGGGCAGTCTAGCGAGAGGCCTGATTTTCCAGGTCTTTTGATCGACGAATGGAAGTGGGATTGCAGCCCGGCCCGGCCCTATGGCCGTAGCTCGGGCGCGAGGTCGAGCAGCGCCGTCACCGAGAGTCCGACGATGTTGAGATAGTCGCCGTTGATCGACCGCACCAGAGTCGCTCCTCGTTGCTGAATCGCGTAGCCGCCGGAACGATCGCGCCACTCTCCGGTCGCGACGTAAAGATCGATCTCGCGATCGGTCAGATCGCGGAACCCGACATGGGTCGTCACACAGACCGAGCGCTCAACGGCATCCGGTCCGATGATCGCGATTCCACCGAGAACCTCGTGATCGCCGCCCGCAAGACGTCGCATCACGCGCTTGGCGTGGTCGGCGTCGACCGGCTTGCCGATCAAGTCGCCGTCGTGTGCGATCACCGTGTCGGCGCCGAGCACGCAGTCCCGCGGCGAGGACACCGCCGCCACCGCGCGGGCCTTGAGCAGCGCGTTTTGCACCACGACCGCGGCCGGGTCGCCTGACTCGATCTCCTCGACCTGCGCCTCGACCACGTCGAATTCGATCCCGATCTGCTCGAGGATCACTCGCCGCTGCGGCGACCTGGAAGCGAGGACGAGCATGGACGATTGGGATGCCGCGGTCTTCGCCCTCTCAGAGCTCAGGAAAGAAGAGCTTGATCTCGCGAGCAGCGGAATCGGGCGAGTCGGAGCCGTGGACGAGATTGTTCTGTACCTCGAGACCGAAATCGCCGCGGATCGAGCCCGGGGCGGCGGCGTCGACCGGGTCGGTGCCGCCAATCACCTGGCGGGCGGCGGTAACCGCGCGCGGGCCTTCGAGGACGAGTGAGACCAGCGGGCCGGAGGTGATGAATTCGACCAGTTCGCCGAAGAACGGGCGCTCGGCGTGCTCGGCGTAGTGCTGCTTGGCGAGGTCTTCTGTGACGGTCATCTGCTTGAGCGCGGCGAGCTTGAGACCCTTTCGCTCGAACCGGCCGATCACCTCGCCGGTCAGGTTGCGGGCGAATGCATCGGGTTTGACGAGGATCAGTGTGCGTTCCATGTGATTTCTCCTGGGGATCTGGATGCGAGCGCGCGGCTAAACGTGTCGTGGCCGGCGGTCGCTCGGGCGGTTTCGAGTTATTACGGTGAGCTATGCGCCGTCGGCGCCGGTCGCCGGCGGGCGGCGAGCGGGGTCGGCGGCGACACCGCGCTGCGCCTGGCTGGGAC
>JBASWU010000117.1:0-5765 GCA_049276635.1 Solirubrobacterales bacterium
GTGACGGCGCGACCCGAACACGGCCGTCTCCGACGATCGCGATATCGGTGGATGTTCCGCCCATATCCAGGCCCAGCGCGGCACGACGGTTTTGGCGCCGAGCGCAGTGAGCGGCGCCGACCGCTCCGCCGGCCGGCCCGCTCAGCACCGTCCACGAGGCGTTGCCGGCCGCCAACGCCGCCGGGACGGTTCCTCCGTTGCTGAGCATCACGTCGGGGGCCGGCAGGCCGGCCTCGGCCGCGCGCCGTTCGAGCCGTGCCAGATAGCCACCCAGCAGTGGCGATAACGCGGCGTCGATCACGGTGGTCGCACAGCGCTCGTACTCGCGAAACGTACCGACGACCTCGTGTGAGAGCGAGACGTGCACCCCCGGAAGCAGCTCGCCGGCCAGCTCGCGGACGCGCAGCTCATGCTCGGGGTGCCTAAACGAGAACAGCAGGCACACGGCGATGCTCTCGACCCCGCCGTCGGCGCAGCGGCGCAGCGCTTCGCGCGCGGCCCGGTCGTAAAGCGGTTCGATCACTCCGTCCGGTCCGCAGCGTTCGGCCACCGCGAACCGCAGCCGCGCCGGCACGATCGGCTTCGGTCTCGCCGCGCAGAGGCGGTACAGGCTTGCGCGATTCTGCCGGCCGAGTTCCTCGAGATCGGTAAAGCCGGCGGTCGCCAGAAGCGCCGTCTTGGCGAATCGTCCCTCGAGCAGGGCGTTGGTCGTCACCGTCATCCCATGAACGAAGGAGCCGACGTGGCTAGTCTGAAGTTTCGCGCGATCGAGCGCTTCGGCGGCGGCCGAGAGCACGCCGACGGACTGGTCGTCGGGCGTTGTCGGTGTTTTGCCCGTGAACGCGCCGGCCCGTGTGACGACCACGGCGTCGGTGAACGTGCCGCCGACATCAACCGCGAGGATCGCACCGTCCGCCATCGTGCCGCACGATACCGGTCGCGCCAAACGAAAACGAGGGCCGTGGGATCCTCGTTTTCCACTTCACACTGAGATTGAACGAGCATCCGCCCGATCTGTCGCTCGGACGCTCACGCCGCCAAGCGAACTTTGATCCGCCCGTTCGGATGCCGTCTTGATCAGCAGTGCCGGCGCCGACGCCGCGACGATGAAGCTACGCCGCGTCGGCGTGCGCCTCGGCGGCGCGTTGATGCCCCGGCTCGACGAAGTGCGGTTCGAAGTGGGGCTCGGCCAGGTGCTGGTGCGACGGGCAGTACTCCGTGCCCGGCACGATATTGCGCATGCACGGCGTGCTGCGTCGCGTGGTGGCGCGGCAGCGCAACCGCGTGCCGTCCGGCTTGAACCCGCGTGCGGCGTAGGTGCGAGTGACCTGCAGCGCGCGCTCGACGTGCTTGGAGATCAAGTTGTAGACGCGCAGCTGCTGCGTGATCGGGTAGTACGCGCGAACCTGCTCGAACAAAAAGCGGTCTGGGTGATGGAAGTAGCGCCAGTCGTCGGCGATACGCTCGATCGTCTGCTCGCACGCTTCGAGTACCGAGGCACGGACGTCGGCCGATACTCCGTTGACATGCTCATCAGTGATGAAGGGAGCGATGTCCTTGTATAGGGCTCTGCTCAATGCGTACATATCGCTGTGCTCCTTCTTTCTCGATCCGACTGCTTCCTGAACTGGTCTGCAGTATGCCTGGCTGAAGTGAATATCCGGGATACCTCCGATTAAGCGCGTCTTAACCTTAAAATCCCTGCAAAACAGTCCTTTTATTTTGGTCGATCCGGCCTTCGGCACCCTTATTCTCTGATTACCCAGGACCGATGGGCGGCAAACCCGTCGAAGGGATCCCCAAGGTGCCGGAGGGGACCGGCTGCCGGCGTCGCTACTCCCACCGCTCGGCGGTCAGATCGCCACTCGGCGCGACTACGAAATGCCTCAGATCGAGGTCGGGATCGGTCTCGGGGAAGTCACGCCGGTGATGCGCGCCTCGTGTCTCCTGACGTGCCAGCGCCGAGGCGCCGATCATCTGTACTAGGGGGTTTGCGCTGTCGCGGAGGCGGGCTAACCCGGCGGCGTCGCGCTCAATACCGGCATTGGCCCAGAGTAGGTCACGAGTCGCGGCGGGTTCGGGATCGCCGAGCACCGGCCGCGGCGACAGTTTGCCCTCGGCCGCCAGCGCGCGCGAGTGCCGATCGAGAGCCGGCTCGCCTAGCGCCGTCAGCGCCGCGCGCCGGCCGAAGACCATGCACTCGGCGAGTGAGTTCGAGGCGAGCCGGTTGGCTCCGTGCAGACCGCTGCAGGCGCACTCGCCGACGGCGAGCAGCCCCGGCAAGTTAGAGCGAGCGTTGAGGTCGGTGACGATTCCGCCCATCGCGTAGTGCGCCGCCGGCGCGATCGGGATCGGCTCGGCAAGCGGGTTGAGGCCGGCCTCTTCGATCTGCGCGAAAACATTCGGGAACAGCAGGCGGTCGATGCGGCGCATATCCAGGTAGACCGAGCTCGGCGGGAGACCGCCGGCGCCGGTGCGGCGGCGTTCGACGGCGACCGCCACCTCATCGCGTGGGGCGAGTTCGTCCACGAAACGCTCGCCGTGCTCGTCGATCAGGGTCGCGCCCTCGCCGCGGATCGCCTCGGTGATCAGGAACCCCTGGTTGCGGGACGGGCTCAGCAGCGCGGTCGGGTGAAACTGAAGAAACTCGAGATCGGCGAGCGCGGCTCCGGCGGAATGCGCCATCGCCAGACCGTTTCCGACGGCTCCGGGCGGGTTGGTCGAACGGGCCCACAGCGCCGCCGACCCGCCGGTCGCAAGGACCACCGCGCGCGCCGGCAGAACTCGCGGCCCGTCGTCGCCGACGAGAGCCTGAACGCCAACGCAACGCCCGCGATCGACAACGAGAGCCTCGGCGGCGGCGTGCTCGATCACGGCGACCAATGGATGCTCGGCCGCCCGAGCCGAGAGTTCACGCGTGATCCGCCGGCCAGTAGCGCTGCCGCCCGCGTGGACGACGCGCCGGCGGTTGTGCCCCCCTTCGAGCCCGAGCGCGAGTTCGCCCGAGGCGTCGCGGTCGAATTCGACGCCGAGCGCGAGCAGATCGCTGACTACGGCCGGGGATTCCCGAACCAGCACGCGGGCCGCGCTCGGCCGGCCGGACCGGCGTCCGGCCGCGAGCGTGTCGGCCTGATGCAGTTCGGCGCTGTCGTCGGCGCCGAGCGCCGCGGCGATGCCGCCCTGAGCCCAGTAGCTGGCGGTCGACGCGAGCGGTGCCTGTGAGATGAGCAGGGTGCGAGCGCCTTCACGCGCGGCCGTCAACGCCGTATAGAGCCCGGCGGCCCCCGCGCCGACGACGACGACTTCGGACGATGTCTCGCGGCGGTCAGGCATCGGACCGATCGATCAGGCGTTCGTAAGTGGTGACGACGCGCGCGGCCATCGCGTCGCTTGAGTACCCGCTCGCGCGCTCGCGCCCGTCGATGCGGGGATCGGGGTCGGCCAGTATCTCGGCGAGCGCCCCGCGCCAGCGGCCGAGGTCGAACTCCATGCAGTAGGTCCCGTGAACCCCTGCCAGAGCTTCGGGAGCGATTCCGGTTGGAGTCGCGATCACCGGAACATCGCAGGCGAGCGCTTCAAGGACGGCAAGTCCGAATCCCTCGTACTCAGACGGGATCAGAACTGCGTCTGCCGCATTCATATAGGTGGCCACTGCGTCGGGCTCGACTCCGCCGAGCGTGAGCAATGCGACATCGGGAAACTCCTTGAGCAGCACGACGGCGCGGTCGTGACGTTTCTCGGGGCGGCCGGGGTCCGCGGGGAAGAGGACGTAGCTGCCCTCGGGGTCGAGCCCGAGGGCGCGGCGGGCGCGACCGCGTTCGATGCGCCGAGCGCGCTGGAGGTTGACTCCGCAGGGCAGCACGGCGAGTGGGCGCTTGATTTTGACGCCGTCGAGCTCGGCTCCGAGCTCCGCGCTGACCACGGCGGCTTGGTCGACGCGTTTGGCGAGCCGGCGCGACCAGGGACCGACCTTTTCGTGACGCAGGTCGGTGCCGTGATAGGTGACGACCAGGGGCCTGGCCTTCGCGCGCCGCGCGACCCAGCCGGTCAATCCGTAGTGCGCGTGGACGATGTCGTAGCGGTGTGTCGCGAGATGCCGGCGGAGCCGCTTTACGGCGCGCAGATAGCCGAGTTTGCCGCCGGGTTCGAACGCGAACAGCTGCGCGTCGACGCCGTCGATCCGGCAGAGAGCTTCAAGCTGGTCGCGCACGAAGACACCGAGTTCCGGGCGCTCTCGGGTGGGGTACATGTTCGTGACGATCAGTGCGCGCATCGAGTGAAACTCGTGTTGCGCCGCGCGGCGGCGCTCCAAGAGTGCAGCCAACGCTATCTGTCGCGCCGCGCGAATTTTTCGCGCGGGCGTCGCGATGTTGTCGCAAAGCGGTCTTGAACGGTCACGCGCGATGCCGCAGGATCGAATCGCAATCCGCAAACTGACCCTCCGAGGAGAACATCATGCAAGAACTCGCCCTGCGCCTGGGCGCATACGCCGTCGATCTCGCCCACCGCGCCGGCTCACAGCGCGGCCAGGCCACGGTTGAGTACGTCGGCCTCGTCGTCGTACTCGGCACCGGAATCGGGATGATCGTCGCCGGCCTCGACACACTCGGTTTCGTGACCAAGATCGGCTCGAAGTTGATCAAGGGCGTAACCGGTGCGCTTGACAAGATCATGCCCGGATAACGATGCCCGGACGCCGCCGCCGGACGGCCGACCGTCAAGCGCCCGCGGCGGTGGGGCGGCGGGCCGTTTTTCCTGGCGCGTTTGCGACCGGGCAAACCAACGCACGCGGCCGCGGGCGCGGCTGTCCCGTGGCCGCGCATCTAAGATCCCGCCGATGCCACGGGCAAGCAGAGACCCAGACCAAGCACGAGAAGTCACGATCGAACCCGGGTTCGTACGCACGGCGGATGGCTCGGCGCTGTTTTCGATCGGCGAGACACGCGTCATCTGCACGGCGTCGGTAACGTCCGATGTCCCGCGCTGGCTGGCCGGCACCGGAGGCGGCTGGGTCACCGCCGAGTACGGCATGCTGCCGGCCAGTACCGGCGAACGCAAGAAGCGCGATGTCCAGAGCGGCAAGCAGGATGGCCGCTCGGTCGAGATTCAGCGTTTGATCGGCCGCAGTCTGCGCGGCGTGATCGACCTGTCGTTGCTGGGAGAGCGGGCCGTTTTCGTCGACTGCGACGTGCTGCAGGCCGACGGCGGCACGCGATGCGCGGCGATCACCGGCGGCTACGTCGCCATGCATCTCGCGCTCGCCGGGCTGGTTGCGCAGGGTCAGCTCGATCGCCTGCCGCTGACTTCGTCGGTCGCGGCAATCTCAGCCGGCATTGTCGGCGGCGAAGCGCTGCTCGATCTCGAGTACTCCGAGGATGCGGAGGCCGACGTTGACGCCAACGTCGTCATGACCGGCGACGACGGCTTGATCGAGGTTCAGGCGACGGCCGAGCGCACGCCGTTGTCAAAGACCTCGCTCGACGAGCTGCTGGAGCTTGCCTCCAAGGGCATAACCGAGCTTCGCGCGGTCCAGGCCGCCGCCGTCGGCGGCCGGCTTCCCGGCGACTGAAAGGCCCCGTACGTGAAGTCACTGGTGCTGTCGACCCGTAACGCGCACAAAGTTCGCGAGTTCGCGGGGCTCATGCCCGGCTGGCGCATCGAACCGCTGCCCGATCACGTCACGCTGCCGCCGGAGACCGGGGCGACCTTCGAGCGGAACGCCCTTGACAAGGCGCGGGCCGCGGCGACGGCGCTCGATCGTGCCG
>JBASWU010000118.1:0-4334 GCA_049276635.1 Solirubrobacterales bacterium
GCCGTCACCGGTGCGGCGCCGAGGCCGCCGATCGCCGGTCGCTCCGGTACGCGCAGGTCGATGTACTCGACCCCCTTTGCCGACCTGTCGGCGAGTACGGCCGACGCGGCCGCCCATTTTGCCGCCGCGTCTGCGCTCGTGCCGAAAATCAGCTTGACGCCCTTGTCGAGAGTTAGCACGATCCCGTCGCGGCCCCGGCCGACCGACTCCACACGCCGCAGCAACAGGTCGGGCGCCGCGCCCAGCAGCACCAGCGCGCCGCGCGAGCGGGCGTCGGTGACACGGCCTCCGGCGACCGGCCCCGGAATATCGAGAACGGGGAGATCCGCCGACCGGCGAGCCTGGTCGAGAATAAGCCCGCTTCCGGTCAGCATCACGACCCGGCCGCCGACTTTGGCCGCGGCCACCGCGCGACGGACATCGACGTAAATCGTCAGACCGTGCGGCAGGTCGGATTCAACCCTGACCCCCGCTACGTCGACAAACTCGCCGGCCGTCGCGGCCAGCTCGCCGTCGTCGACGTTGATCGTGGTCATCGTCTTGGCCTCGGCAACCAGCGCGCGGCGCGCCGCGCGGTCGTAGTACCCCGAGAGTCCGACGACCCTCACCTCTTCAACGGCGACGAGACTTGAGTCGCGAATTAGCAGCAGGCTCGCCGAAGCCAGCACCAACAGCGTCGCGACGATCGCGAAAATCACACCGCGACCCGGCCTGCGGCCCCGTGATCGCGCGGCCCGGTTGCCGGCGACCACGGCCCGTAGCCGGGCCACCGGATCGCGAACGGCCGCGGCCCGCGGTTTCGCCGGCGGCTTGAGACGACGGCGGGCCGGCGACGTGCCGGTCGCGGTGCTCGAACTCATCGCCCGGCCTCCCAGAGCGCCGGATCGACGTCGCCGAGCACCTGAACCTCGGTCTCGAGAACGACGCCGCACGATTCACGAACGCGGGCGCGCCCCTCGGCGATCAGGGCGACCACGTCGGCGGTCGTGGCCGCGCCGCGGTTTTCCACGAAATTGGCGTGCTTAGGCGAGAAGCGCGCGCCGCCGACCTCCAGCCCCTTGCAGCCGGCCGCCTCGAGCAGTTGACCGGCCGTGTGGCCGGCCGCGCGCTGGTCGCCGGGGTTTTTGAAAGTCGAGCCGAAGGTCTTGATCCCGCCGGGCTGCGCAGCCTTGCGGCGATCGCGTAGCGCGGCGAGTTTCGCCTTGACCGACGCGGCCCGCTCGCGCTTGAGCTTGAACTGCGCCCGCGTCACGATTTGACCGCCGGCGATGTTGCTGTGGCGGTAGGAGAACCCGAGCTGCTCGGGCGTGCGGCGACCGAGGCCATCGGGACCGGCGACCTCGGCCCATTCGAGCACCGCGGCGAGTTCGCCGCCGTAGGCGTTGGCGTTCATGCGGATCGCGCCACCGACGGTGCCGGGAATGTTGACGCCGAACTCGAGGCCCGCGAGGCCGGCGTCAGCGGTGCGAGCCGCGACCCGCGGCAGGCGGGCGCCGCCGCCGCAGAGCACCCGGTCGGCGTCGATCTGGATCTCGCTGAGGTGTCCGTTGAGTTTGATGACTAGTCCTTGAAAGCCATGGTCCGCTATCAGTAGGTTCGATCCCGAGCCGATCACCCCTACCGCGACACTTTCGGCGGCGGCCCAGGCGAGCAGCTCGACGACACGAGCATTGGACCCGGCGTGAGCGAAATAGTCGGCCGGGCCGCCCGTGCGGACGGTCGTCAGCCGCGCCAGCGGAACATCGCGTTCCAGGCCGTCGGGCAGGCCCCGGGTCATCACGGCCTCACCAGCTCGTGGGCGAACTCGGAGATGTCGCCGGCGCCGATCGTGATGCAGATATCGCCCGCGCGCAGCTCTCGCGCCAGCGTTGCCCGAGCATCATCGAAGCCCGGTGCCCAGTGGACCGCCATCCCCGGACGGGCGTCGTAGGTTTGAGTGGCGACCTGAAAACCGCAGACGCCGGGGAAGTCGGCCTTGCGTTCGCGCGACGGGTAGACGTCGAGCACAATCGCCACATCCGCCAGCGCCAGCGCCCGGCCGAACTCGCGGCCCATCAAGACGACGCGCGAGAACAGATGCGGCTGAAACACCGCTACCACCCTCCCGTTCCCGGCGACGCCGCGCGCGTTGCGCAGAGCCGCGCGAACCTCGGTCGGGTGGTGCCCGTAGTCGTCATAGACGTGGGCGCCCGAGGGCGTCTCGCCGAGCAGCTCGAAGCGGCGGGCGACGCCGCCGAAGCCGCCCAGGGGCGCGGCCGCGGTCGCCGGCGGGATACCCAGGCGGTCGAGCGCCGCCAACACGGCCAGCGCGTTGAGGACGTTGTGTTCACCGCGAATCCCCAGCTCGACCGCGAGCACTTCGCCGCCGCGACGCAGCTCGAATGAACTGCCGCGGGTCGGGTCCGTGGGCGTGCTCACGTCATAGGCGACGAAGTCGCCGGCGGCGAACCCGGCGGCGGGCGACGCAAACTCGCCGTCGCTGTCGCCGTCGCGGGCGATCCCGTAACCGACGCCGCCGCCGCGCCCGTTCAGCCGCGCCAGCTCGGACTGGCCACGCCAGGCGACGCAGTATCCGCTGTTGCCGGCGTACTCACCGAAGGCATCGAGCAGCTCGTCGATTCCGCCGGCGTAGGCCGGGTGATGATCAAGTTCGACATTGGTGACGACCCCGACGTCGGGGTTGAGCTTCAGGTGCGACCGGTCGGATTCGTCGGCCTCGACGACCGCGATGTCACCGTCGCCCCAGTGGGCATTGACGACACCGCCGGCGACTCGCACTTCGCCGCCGACGAAGAACGCCGGGTCGGCGCCGAGCTCGGACAGCACGTGCGCGATCATCGCCGTCGTGGTCGTCTTGCCGTGAGTTCCGGCGACGGCGATGCAACGCGGTTTGGCGGCGACCAGCTCGGCCAGCAGGTCTGATCGGTGGATCACGCGCAGACCGAACTCGCCGGCACGGAGGAGCTCGGGATTGTCGGCGGAAATCGCGGTCGAGATCACCACGTCAGCGCCGGCCGGGACGTTCGCGGCGTCGTGGCCGATCGTGACCGCGATGCCGTTCTCGACCAGCCTCTCAGTGTAGGAAGACGCCTGCCGGTCCGAGCCCGTGACCTCGGCCCCCAGCTCTGCGGCGACCAGCGCCAAACCGCTCATGCCCGTGCCGCCGACGGCGATCAGGTGGAGTTTCCGGCCCCGCCAGATCACGATGCGTCGGCCGCGGCGACGAGCTGATCGGCGATTCGCTCGGCGGCGTCGGGCTTGGCGAGGTACAGGGCGGCGTCGCGCATCGCGGCCAGGCGCGTGCGGTCGCCGAGCAGCTCGCCGACCAGCCGGCGCAACCGCTCGCCGGTCAGCTCCTCGTCGCGCAGCATCAGCGCCGCTCCGCCGGCGACCAGCCAGCGCGCGTTCTTGGTCTGGTGATCGGAGGTCGCGTGTGGATACGGCACGAGAATCGACGGCAGGCCCGCGGCGGCCAGCTCGAAGATCGATCCGCCGGCGCGACAGACCGAGATGTCGCCGGCGGCCAGGGCGACGTCGAAGTCGTCGGTGTAGTCGAACAGCCGGTAGCGGGCGTGCGCGGCCGAGTCGGCCAGCGCCGGCGAGTCCTCGAGCAGTTCGCGACAGGCGGTGAAATCGCCGCGGCCGGCGAGATGCAGGACACACATCCCGGTGGGAACGCCGTCGGCGAATGCATCAAGCGTCGCGCGGTTGATCGTGCGCGCGCCGAGCGAACCGCCGAAGACCAGCAGGCAGGCACCGTCTTCGGGCAATCCGAACCGCCGCCGGGCAGTCGCCCGATCGATCTCGTCGCGTCGCGGCGCGATCGGGCGCCCGGTCACGAGGTACTTCCCGCCCGAGCGCCGCTCGAGTTCGAACGCGAGGCAGACCCGTCGAGCGAACGGCGCCAACAGCCGGTTGGCGACGCCGAGATGGGCGTCGGCCTCGGTGACGATCAACGGCAGCCGCAAGGTCACGGCGGCAAGGCCGACCGGACCGGCCACGTAACCGCCGCCGGCCATCACCGACTCGATCCGCTCGGCCTTGAGTAACCGTCGCGCGGCAAAGACGCCACGCCACGCCAGCCAGATCGCGCGCGCGGCCTTCAATGGATTGCGGCGATCGAGCCCGGTCAGGCGCAGCCGGCGAAACTCGAATCCGGCGGCGGGCACGAGTTCTGCCTCGGCGCGCTCGCCGCCGAAGAAGACCACCTCGTCGCCGCGCCGGCGCAGGGCTTCAGCTACGGCCAGGGCCGGAACGGCGTGGCCCGCCGTTCCCCCTGCCGCGATTGCGACTCTCATGGCGACCACGCGATCGTCGATCCGGCGAAACGGCGG
>JBASWU010000119.1:0-1789 GCA_049276635.1 Solirubrobacterales bacterium
CCTTTCGACTGCGCCACCGCCACCGCGCCCCCGCGCGGCGTTTCGCCGCGCCAGCACGACGATTTGCCGCTCGGTCACCGGGCCACCGGCGCCGCCGAGCGACCGGCTGAACTGCCTCGGCGACTGATCGCCGCCGCCTCCGGGAACGACCTCGAGGTACTGGTCTTGGCCGGCCGCCGGCGCGGCCATCGCCTGGAAGGGGAGAAGCGCGAGCAGGCCCGCGGCCGACACGACGCCGAGCGCGCCGCAAACGGCGGTACGCCTACGGCCGCGCTTAGACTTGCGCGACCGTGACGATTTCCAGATTGCGCCCTCGCCAAAACCGTCTCGCCAGCTGGCTGCTCGTCGCGGGTAGTTCATCACTTTTAACTTACTACGCCCTGCACCACGGCTCGTATTCGGTGATCGATCGCCAGCAGATGGCGGCTTTGGTGTGGGCCGGCATCGGCGTCGCGGCGATCGTCGGATTGCTGCCGCGCGTCCGCCCGGTCCGCGCGGTCTGGCTGCCGTTTCTGGCGCTCGCGGCATTGGGTCTGTGGACGGCGATCGGCATCGGCTGGACCGAGAGCGCCGAGCGCAGCTTCGCCGAGGTCGCGCGCATCGCCGGCTACCTCGGGGTGCTGGCGCTGGTCTGGCTCGCAGTCGGCCGCGATAACTGGCGGCTCGTGGCGGCGGGACTGCTGAGCGCCGGGGTGCTGATCTGCTCGCTGGCGGTGCTGAGCCGCTTCTGGCCTTCGCTATTCCCGGTGGACACGGTGGCGAAGAACCTCGGCGCGCGCCGGCTGAGCTACCCCTTCGGGTACTGGAACGCGATCGGCTGCTGGGCGGCGATGTCGACGACGATGTGCCTGGCCTGGGCGGCGCACGCACGCAGTGGCATTGTGCGGGCGCTGGCGCTGGCGGCCGTTCCGGTGTGCGTGCTTGCGCTGTACTTCACGGTGTCGCGCGCGGCGCTCGGCGGCGTCGTGCTGGGGCCGGCGGTGGTCATGGCGCTCGGCGGCCACCGCTGGCTGACGCTTGGATTGACCGCCGTCGCCGGCGTCGCCGGCGGAGCGGTTGTAATGGTGGCGCGCGAGCATCAGCAGCTGGTGCTGGGGATCAGCAGCCAAGGCGCTGAATCGGTGCTGCCGATCCTCGTGTTGGCGAGCGCCGCGTGCGCGGCTATCGCGTATGCGGCTCACCGGCTGGGACTCGGCGATCGCCTGCGCATGGGGCCGCGCGCGGCTCGGCGCGGCCTGCTCGCGGGCGGGGTGATCGCCTTGCTGATCGCGGTCGTGGTGTTACCGCCGGTCGCCCGCGACGCGTGGGATCAGTTCAGCGATGGCAACAGCGCGCGGCCCGTCGCGGCAAATCCGGACGCGCGGCTGGTGAACCTGAGCGGCAACCGTGTCAACGTCTGGCGCTCGGCCTGGCGCGCGGCCAAGGCACGCCCGGCCAAGGGGATCGGCTCGGGAACGTTCGAGTTCTGGTGGAACCGCGACGGCGATAACGGGGAGTTTCTGAAGGATGCGCACAGCATTTATCTGGAGAACCTGCTGGAGCTGGGCGTGCCC
Organism: Solirubrobacterales bacterium; assembly: GCA_049276635.1. Lineage (GTDB taxonomy): Bacteria > Actinomycetota > Thermoleophilia > Solirubrobacterales > JACPNS01 > JACPNS01. The sequence continues at coordinate 1,554 of JBASWU010000119.1, forward strand.
GGTCTGCTGTTGTTGTTCGCGTTTCTCGGCGGCTTGGCGTTCGCTGGAATTCGAGGCCGGGCCGGACTGCGGAGCCGAGGCGCGATCGGTGTGCACGCCGGGCTGCTGGGCGTCTTCGCCGTGTTCCTGCTGCAGGCCGGCGTGGACTGGATCTGGGAGTCGACGGCGGTGATGGTGCTGGTGCTCGCGTCCGCGGCGGTCGCGGCGAGCGCCGGCGCCGCGCCGCACCGGCGCGG
>JBASWU010000120.1:0-6884 GCA_049276635.1 Solirubrobacterales bacterium
CTCGGCCGCAGGTCGACCGGCGACGACGGCCGGATCACGATCGGCGGCGGCGCTATCGGCGCGCCGACCGGCAGCAATTCGGGGTCGCGGTCACGCCGCGCCCGGTCGCCACGCAGCGAACCGTTACCGCCGCGTCGATTGCGATCGTTCTTGTCTTCTCCGGAGCGACCGAGGTCTGAGTTGTTGGAGTTGTCCATCGCGGACATCACCGTTTCGTTGCCGAGTGCCGAGCTTTCGGCACCCAACCTAGCACGAAGCGGCCGGCCCGGCAAGGGTGGATTTCGGCACTGGAATGCTCGGTGTGTCCGTGCGTCGCGACTCGTCCAACCGCTCGGCGAGGCGTATGTGAAGGCACCCGGCCTCCCCCCGGATACCGGATTCCCTCACATTCGATCGGCCCGCTCGCGCCGGGCGCGCCGGCAACCCAGACGCTCGCCGGCATGCCGCGAAAATCCCGACAGACCGGGCGCGTGCCGGTTCGCGGTTCGTCACACGCTTGACCGATGTTCAGAGCCGACGCCTTGCCGAGTTCCATTGATCGATTCGGGCGACGTCACGACGGCATTGTGCCTGCCGTATCCGGCCGGACGGGGTGCGAATACGCGGATCTCGTCACACCGCCTAGGACATCCGCCGACACCGGCGATGGGTTCGCGACCCCATCCGGCGGTGCCGGCCGGTTAGGCCAGCGGATTAAAGACCAGGCCGGTCGGGACCTTCGGGTAAAAGTACGTTGACTTAGGCGGCATGATCTCGCCCGCGGCGGCGATTTGCCTGATCTGATCGATCGGCGTCGGCCGCAGAAAGAAAGCCATGTCGTATTCGCCGCGCTCGACCAGCCGGCGGGCCTCGTCGAGGTCGCTTGAGTAGCCGAGGCGATTGAGGTGCGAAATGTCGTCGTCGCTCATCCCGAGCGCCCCCTTTAGGAAGAGCGCTTCGAGAATCGCCGTGTCGAGCTCGCGGTATGCCGCGGGCTTGCCGGCGAGCGCCGCGTCGGCGATCGCCTGGTCCTTGAGCTTCAGGCGAAGTGGCTTGCCGTCGAAGCGGTCGATGTAGCCGAATTCGCAGAGCGAGGTGTCGTCGCTGTCACTTGGGGCGAGAGCCTCGGGCGTCGTCTCGGACGTTTCGAACGAGTTGATCACCGTGTCGCGAACGGCTTCCCGCTGTTCTTTTGTGCCGTCCTTTGCCAGGCGGTGGGTCGCGAAGACCGTCATACCGGGATCTTGCAGGGCGCAGAGGAACATCAGCACGTAGTTGTGGTCGCCCTCGCCGCCGATCTCACCGGCGTAGGCGCGAGCCGTCTCGTAACGGTGGTGGCCGTCGGCGATCAGCAGCTCCTTCTCGGCGAGTGCGGCGACCAGCTCGTCGATCGCCGCCGTGTCCGAGACGCGCCAGATCGTGTTGTCGTTGTCGTCGAGATCCGGTGCGTCGTCGAACGGCTCGCCCGCGGCGACCTCCCGCAACGCCTGCGCGACTTCGCCGGAATCGTCACTGAAGAGACTGAAGATCGGCGAAAGGTTGACCTTGGTCGCGCGCATCAGCTCGAGCCGGTCCTGTTTGGGCCCCGGGTGCGTGCGTTCGTGCGGGCGGATCCGGCCGGGGCCGTAGTCGGTCACGCGCACGCGGGCGAAAAAGCCGTGGCGGGTGCGGGCCGCGCCATCGGGGCCGGTGTATCGCTGGCGCAGGACCCAGAGCGCAGATTCTCGTTCCGTGGTTAGCGCGCCGGCGGACTTCCAGCGGTCGAGCAGTGCGGCGGCGTGGGCGTAACCGTCGGCACCATCGACGGCGTGGGGTAGGTCCACGCCGACGACGTTGTAGCGGTTGCCGCCGGCCAGGCGTTCGCGCAGCGGCGGGTCGATCACGTCATAGGGGGGCGAGATCAGCGTCGACAGCGCGCCGGCGACGGCGGTGTCGAAGCGCATGGTTTTAAGAGGGGCGATCTCGGCCACGGCGCGGCGAGCATACCGCGCGCACGCCGAGTCGAACAGCCGCGGCGCCTATGATCGATCCGACGGGGCGTAGCGCAGTCTGGTAGCGCACTCGCTTTGGGAGCGAGAGGTCGCTGGTTCGAATCCAGTCGCCCCGACTGTTAGCCCGGCTCACGGGGCCAGCCCGCGACTCGCATTCCTGTCTCCTCGTCGGAGTCGTCATCCGGGCCAAGAGCAGCCACCGGTCGGATGGAATCCTCCTGCTCCAGATCTCGGATTGTCTAGATAAGCGATCAGTTCGCCGAGCATCCACGCTTGCTCCGGGTCCGACACTCGTTTGTGAGTGACGGTGGTGAACGATCGCCTCAGTGAGAGTCCGCCACCAGGAGAAGTGGAAGAGTTTCACGGAGCGGAGCTTTCCCTCATGCGCGGTGACGGGTACGTCGGTGGATTCGGCCGCAATCCCGTTCGAAATGGTTAGAGGCCCGCCATCGGCGCATCGTACCGAGTTCGCGGTAATTCGGCCGGTTTGGCCGGCGGGCGAACTTTCTTGTTTTTTCGGACCTGGACAATTGCCAGATCTGGTGCTAGGCTGGCCAGGTCGATCCGAATTTACTCGGTTTCCGACGCTCGGCCTGGCGGGCGTACGCGCAGTAACGGTGTGCGTTTCCGCGACAACAATCGGCATACAAAGGAATTGACTCATGTACTCGGCGATCTCCCGCGTTGGGCTGACTCGTAAGACGCTTGTCGCGATTGCGCTGCTCGCTTCAGCAGTCAGCCTGACGCTGTTCGTAAGCACCTCACAGGCATGGCAGTACGACCCGTGCCTGACACTCAACCCGCCGGCCGCGGACAACCCGCTCAACACCTCGCACACCGTCACGGCCACGGTTACGTCACGTTTCCTCGGCATCGATCTAGGCGACTCCGAGGCCCCAAGCGATGATTTTTGGAAATACGGCGAGTGCGGCTCACCGGAAGTCAACGCCAACCCGCTGCCCAACGTCACAGTCAGCTTCCTGATCACCAGCGGCCCCAACGCCGGCACGACCGGTTCGGCCGTGACCAACGCTCAGGGCCAGGCGACATTCACCTGGGTTGGGGCGATTGCCGGCACCGACACCGTGCAGGCCAGCGTGACCGACTCCAAGGAGATAACTCACTGGGAGTGCAACGAGCCGAACCCGACGGCGCAGACTCAGAACGGTTCCGATTACTGCGACGACAAGGCCAACTGGGTGGAGATCGTTGATTCGACCAAGTACCTCACCTACACCGCGACCGCGATCAAGAACTGGATTCCGCCGACCACTCCGCCCAACGATCCGCCGGTCACCGTGGCCGGCGCCCCGGCGGTGAAAATCGCGCTGGCCAAGCGTTGCCAGACCCGCAAGTTCAAGATCCGCGCAAGCCACGCCAACGGCACGCCGACCGGCTACGTGCTGAAGGTCGACGGCAAGACGGTCAAGAAGTCCAAGGGCGGCTCGACCAACAAGATCTTCACCGTCGACAGTGGCAAGTACAAGGCCGGCACGCACACGATCAGCCTCACGACCACGTTCTCCAACGGTACAAAGGTCGTCAAGACCGGCAAGTTCAAGCGCTGCAAGGTCCGCACCGCGGCCCGTCGCGTCAACCCGAACTTCACCGGCTGATTCAAGCCCGGAGCATTTCACGCAGTACGGAAACGCCCGCACCTCGCGGGCGTTTTCTTTGTCCGTCTCGCGTCCGGCCGGCCGCGCGTTGGTAGCGTTGATTTGGTGACGACCAAGCTCGCTGAAGTCTCGTTCGGCTCGGTCTCGGCCCCGATGGTCGTGGCGCTGGTGATCGTGACCATCGCCTATGCGTCGCGCGCCCGCACGATCGCCGGCCAAGGCAGAAGGGTTGCGACCTGGCGGCAGATCTGTTTCTACACGGCGATCGCGATCCTGGTGATCGAGCCGCTTTCGCCGATCGGCGCCGACGCGGAGTTCTCGTTCGCCTCACACATGATCGAGCACCTGGCGATCGGCGACATCGCCGCGCTGTTGGTGGTGCTGGGGCTGACCGGTCCGTTGATCGCGCCGTTGCTGAAGATCGATTTTGTCGCCTTCGCGCGAGCGCTTTCCCACCCGCTGGTGGCGTTGCCGGTCTGGATCGCGAACCTGTACCTCTGGCATCTGCCGCCCCTGATGAACGGCGCGCTGGAGCACGACGTCGTTCACGTGCTGCAGCACATGATGTTCTTCGCGGCGGGGCTGAACATGTGGATGCCGTTGTTTGGCCCGCTGCCTCAGCCGGCCTGGTTTAACAACGTCGCGAAGCTCGGCTACATCGTGGCCGTGCGGCTGGCGGGCCTGCTGCTCGGCAACGTGCTCGTATTTTCCGGAAGTGCCTATTACGATTTCTACGATGGTGCGACCAACATGTGGGGGCTGCACGCGCTCGCCGACCAGAGCACGGCCGGCGCCGTGATGATGATCGAAGGCAGCCTCGCCACGTTCGGGCTGCTCACGTGGTTGTTCATCAAGGCCGCACGGGAGAGCGACCAGAGCCAGGCTTTGCTCGACCTCGCCGACGAACGCGGCGTCGAAATCAGCCCCGATCGAGCGGCGCGTGCGGCGGCCGCGGGTACAGCCGGTCTCCTGCGCGAACGGATCGTCGCGCCGCGCCCCGACCGCGGCGACCGCGGAGCCCCTTGACAAAACCGGCTTGTCGCATAGACTGATGAGAGTTGGTGGCCGTCCGCTCGGCTGTGGGCGCCACCGTTGCTTTTTCGATCGTATTTGAATTCGCGGCACGGAGCCGCGCAACTGACCGCTCTCGAAGGGAGACCCCTTGTATCGCTCGGCAATACTCGTGCGTCCACGGACCGGACGCCTGACCCTCTTGATCTTCGCCGCGCTCGTCGCGGCATTGTTCGCCGCGACCGGCGCGTCGGCCGCTCAGACCGTCGATGGTGTGACTTACTACACGACGGCGGACCTCTGCTCGCTGACCGTTTCGCCGAAGACGGCCACGCGTGAGAGCGGCCAGACGCATACCGTCTCGGCGACGCTGGCCGGCACCGGCGCGGTGCCGCTCGCAAAAGGAAACCCGCGGGACGCGGACATCACGCTCACCGGATACGACGTGTTCAGGGGCTGCGTGTTGAACGAAATCACGGCCTTCGAAGGCGCCGACGTCAGGTTTACCGTGACGAGCGGTCCCAACGCCGGCCAGACAGCGGTGGCGCCACTCAACGCCGCGGGCGTCGCGACGTTCAGCTACACCGGAGCCGGCACCGGCACCGACTCGATCAGCGCGACGATCGAACTTCCCGACATCTGTTACGCGATTGGTCAACTAGGCCTCGAGCCGAACGCGACTGACGTGATCCCGCCGGTGTGCGCGCCGCCGCCGCCGCCGGAGATCGACTCGATCACGACGACGGCCGTCGATTGCGAGCCTGTTCTGACCGCCGCCGCACAGTCCGACTGCCCGAGCGTTGTCCTCAACGACAGCGGCTCGGTGACATGGACGGCTCCACAGGTCGTCGTCCGGGCCGGCGACCCTTCGGTCTCGTTGTCGCGTTTCAAGCGCTGCGTCTCGCGCAAGTTCAAGATCTCGCCGACATACACCGGCGGCCAGGTCAAGACCTCGACGCTGTTCATCGACAGCCGCAAGGTTGCGACGAGGGTCGGCTCGACGGCGCCGTTCACGGTCAACCCGCGCCGCTACAAAGCCGGCAAGCACAACGTCGAAGTCGTCACGGTGTTCACGAGCGGCAAGGCGGCGAGTAAGTTCGGCTCCTTCTCACGCTGCAAGGCCCGCGCCGCCCAGCGCAAGGTCTCGCCGCGCTTCACCGGCTAAAAGCCTCCGGGCGGCGCCAGGTCCTAGGCAGCGGCTGCGTCGACAAGAGGACGCAGCCGCGCCAGGCCGTCCTCGATCGAACCGGGACGAGCCTCGGTCAGCGTGATGTGGCCGATCTTGCGACCCGGCCTCGGTCGCTTGCCGTAGAGATGCAGGTGCGCTCCGGGCACGCCGAGCACCGCTGCGCTGTCCGGCGCTTCGCCGATCAGGTTGAGCATCACGCAGTTCGCCGCCGGGGCCACTGCCCCGAGCGGCAGGCCGAGGACAGCGCGAATGTGGTTTTCGAACTGGCTCGCCGGAGCGCCGTCGATCGTCCAGTGCCCGCTGTTGTGGACGCGCGGCGCAAACTCGTTCGCCAGCAGCCGTCCGTCGCCGGTGGCGAACAACTCCAGGGCCAGGACTCCCGCGTAGTCGAGCTCGTTCATCAACGACTCGGCGTAGTCGCGCGCCGTCGCGGCCAGCGCGTCCGGCGCCGCCGACGCCGGAACCCGGCTTTCGCGCAGGATCCCGTCGCGGTGGAGATTCTCGGTCAGCGGGTAGTAGGCGGTTTCGGCTGTCGTCGAACGCACGGCGATCTGCGAGAACTCGCGGGCGAACTCGACGCGGCCTTCCAGAATCGCCGGGGCACGGCTGATCGCCGCCCATGCTTGTTCGGCGTCGCCCGGGGAACTCAACGAGACCTGGCCTTTTCCGTCGTAACCGAGACGGCGAGTCTTGAGAATCGCCGGGGTGCCGATCCGCGCTATCGCCGTCCGTAGGTCCGTCAGGGATTCGACCGCCGCGTACGGCGCGGTGGCGATCCCGACGCGCTCAAACAGCCGTTTTTCGGTCAAGCGGTCCTGACTGGCCCGTAGTGCCCCGGCCGTTGGCGCGAGCCGAGCGTCGTCGCCGATCGCGGCCAGCACGGCGGCCGGGACGTTCTCGAACTCGAAGGTGACGACATCGCTGGCGGCGGCGAGCCGTCGTAGCGCCGCCACGTCGTCGAATGGCGCGGCGATGTGTTCGGCGGCGATCGCGGCGCAGGCGTCGGCTGCCGGGTCGAGCACGCTACAGCGCACCCCAAGCGGCGCAGCGGCCAACGCAAGCATGCGGCCGAGCTGACCGCCCCCGACGATGCCGACG
>JBASWU010000121.1:0-4214 GCA_049276635.1 Solirubrobacterales bacterium
CGGCCACCCCGGGCACCGGCCGCACGCAACCGCGCGCCGCGCTCTGAGCGCCCGCCTGCCGGGTCTTCCCATGCGCCTGCGCAGCGCGATCGGCGTGCCCGTCCCGCTCGGTCCGTGGCCGCCGCGAAGGCACGTCCCGGCCGGCATCGGCGCTAACGCTCGCGGCGTGTTCGCTACAACTATCTGCCCGGCGACGGCGCGCGATGCCCGGCGACGGCCGCCCGCTCGTCCGACTCCCCACACCGACCCGACACCGAATGCTCACCGACTACCACGTTCACCTGCGCCCAGACGATCTCGACGCGAACTTCGACCAGTACTTGACCGCCGAGAACGTCGACCGCTACCGTGCCGCTGCCGAAGAGGCCGGTATCGCGGATCTCGGCGTCAGCGAGCACATCCATCGCTTCGCCGACGCTCTGCGCATCTGGGACCACCCGTATTGGCGTGAGAACGCCCGCGACGACCTCGGGCGCTACGCCGAGTTCGTGCGCAACGAGACCGGCCTCAAGCTCGGCATCGAGATGGACTTCATCCCCGGCCGCGAAGACCGCATCGCGACCGTGCTCGACGAGCACGACTGGGACTACGTCGTTGGCTCGGTGCACTTTCTCGAGATGGCCGCGCTCGACTGGGACAAGTACGACATCTGGAAACAGCGCCAGTCTCCCGAGCAGATCTGGAAGGAGTACTTTGAGACGCTAGCCGCCGCCGCGCGAACGGGTCTTTACGACATCATGGCCCACCCCGATCTCGTCAAGTACTGGGGCGCCGAACGCCCGGCCCCAGAGGGGGATCTTCGCTTCTACTACGAGCCGGCGATCGAGGCGTTCGTTGACGCCGACGTCGCCGTCGAGATCTCGACCGCCGGTCTGCGCAAGCCGGTCGGAGAGATCTATCCGGCTCCGGCCTTCGTCGCGATGTGCGTCGACGCCGGCCTGTCGTTCGCGCTCTCGAGCGACGCTCACGAACCGTTGAACGTCGGGCACGCTTTCGAGCGCGCGACGGCGATGCTCGACGAGCACGGCGTGACCGAGCTGAGCGTGTTCGACAGACGCACCCGCACTCTCGAATCGATCGGTTGAGCGCGTCCGGGCCGGGCGCGAGTCTGTCTTGGTGAACGCGACCACGCGCAGCGGAATCGGTTTCGACACGCACCGCTTGACCGCCGGGCGGCCGCTGGTGATCGGCGGTGAGACGATCGAATACGAGTTCGGGCTCGAAGGCCACTCCGACGCCGACGTGCTCGCCCATGCGATTACCGACGCGTTGCTCGGCGCCGCGGCGCTCGGTGACATCGGCGAGCACTTCCCCGACACCGATCCCGCGCACGCCGGGGCCGATTCGATCGCGATGCTCGCTCGCGCGACCGAGCTCGTCCGCGCCCGCGGTTTCACCGTCATAAACGTCGATGCGACCGTCATCGCCGAGCGGCCGCTGCTTGGTCCTCACCGCGTGGCGATGGCCGGCAACATCGCCGCGGCCACCGGTCTCGCGATCGACGCGGTAAACGTCAAGTTCACGCGGGGCGAGGGGATGGGCTATCTCGGGCGCGGCGAAGGCATCGCCGTCCTCGCCACCGCCTCGATCGCGGGAGGCTAAGGGTGGCCGCGCCCGTCGTCCGCGTGCGCTTCGCTCCCAGCCCGACCGGCCCTCTGCACGTCGGCTCGGTTCGCACGGCGCTGCTCAACTGGCTGTTCGCCCACTCGAGCGCGGTCGCCGGCGGCCGCGTGCTGTTGCGGATCGACGACACCGATCGCGAGCGGTCAACGCCCGAGTTCGAGCAGGCGATCATCGACGACCTGCGCTGGCTGAATCTCGTCTGGGACGAGGGCCCGGTGCGCCAGTCCGATCGCGCGGCGCGTTACGCCGAGGCGCTCGCTGAGCTTCCGACCGTCGACCGCGACGGCGCCTTCGAGTTCGGCGGCCGTGTGATCGCTCGCGCCGGCGGTGGCGCGCTCTACAACCTCGCCGCCGCCGTCGACGACATCGACGACTCGATCACGCATGTGCTGCGCGGCCGCGATCATCTGGCCAATACCCAGCTGCAGTTGGAGATCATCCGCGCACTCGGCGCCGAGCCACCGGTTTACGTTCACGCACCGCTGTTGACCGGCGCCGACGGAAGCAAGCTTTCCAAGCGCGAGGACCGGGCCGTCGGCGCGCCGTCGCTGACCGTCGCGGCTCTGCGCGACGCCGGGTTCCTGCCCGGCGCGATCGCGAACGCGCTGGCACTCTCGCTGGCCGATTTCGGCACCGACGAGGTGATGTTGACGCTCGACGAGATCGCCGGCCGCTTCGAGCTCGACAACTTGCACACGGCCGACTCGCGGTTCGACCTCGACAAGCTGCGGTGGATATCCGGCCAGCACATCCGCGCGCTGTCGGACGACGCGCTCGCGGCCGAGCTGGGCGAGTGGGTCGATCTCCCGTTGCCTTCGGCCGCGCTGGCCGCCGCTCGAACCGGCGGCGCGACGCTTGCCGAGTGCGCTCAGGTCGCCGGCTCGCTGATCGAACCGCCCGAGCCCGACACGGCCGCCCGTGAGCTGCTCGATACGGACGAGACCGCGGCGGCGATCGAACTGCTTGTGCGGCTGATGCCGGCGCCGCCGGCGACGATCACCGAGGCCGAAGAAATCTTCGGCGCTCTCAAGCTCGCTCTTCGCGAGCGGGAGATCAAACTCGGCCCGGCCCTGCACGGCCTGCGCGCGGCGCTCACCGGGCGCGTCGACGGCCCGGAATTTCCTTACGTCTTGGCGACACTAAGCCCGGGACGGCTGGCCCGCCTGGGCGATCGCGCATAGGATTTCGATCTCGATCGGAGAGACCGGCCGCCACGGCCGCGTTCTTCGGCGCCAATCGCGATGCGTGAAATAAGACTCCACAACACACTCAGCGGCGTCGTCGAGCCGCTCAACCCGCGCGATCCGGGCAGGATCGGCATTTACGCCTGCGGGCCGACCGTGTACTCGCGGATCCACATCGGCAACGCCCGCCCGTACGTCGTCTTCATGCTGCTCAAAAGGTTTCTCGACCACGAGGGATATGAAACGACCTTCGCCTCGAACGTCACCGATATCAACGACAAGATCTACGTGGCCGCGTGTGAGGCCGGCGTCCCGAGCGACAGGCTGGCCGCCGAGATGACCCGCGCCTACTTCGACGACACCTCGCGTCTCGGGCTCGGCCGGCCCGACGCCGAGCCGCTGGCCACCGAGACCGTTCCGCAGATCGTCGAACTGATCGAAGCCTTGATCGAGCGCGGCCACGCTTACGAGAGCGGCGGCGATGTCTACTTCAGCGTCGCGTCGTATCCGCGCTACGGAGAGCTTTCGAATCGTGATCCCGACCAGTTCGACCAGGGCGAAGACGACAACTCGCTCAAACGCGACGCACGTGACTTTGCCCTCTGGAAGACCCGTAAAGACGACGAGGACACCTCCTGGCCGTCGCCGTGGGGAGACGGACGCCCCGGCTGGCACATCGAGTGCAGCGCGATGAGCGAGACGATCCTCGGCGTCGACTTCGACATCCACGGCGGCGGGATCGACCTGGTCTTCCCGCACCACGAGAACGAATGCGCCCAGACCTACGCCGGCCGCGGCAGGCCGCTGGCACGGATCTGGATGCACAACGGCATGGTGCGCTTCGGTGACGAAAAGATGAGCAAATCGCTGGGCAACGTCTGGCAGCTGCACGAGGCGCTCGACGAACACCCCGCCTCGACGCTGATCATGTTTTTCGTCAGCGGTCACTACCGCGCCCCGATCGAGTGCACACCGGCGACACTCGCTCAAGCGGCGGCCAACGTCGGGCGCCTCACCGAGCTGGTCGCGCGACTGGAGCCCGAGGCGCCGTTGGACCCCGCTCTTGACACCGCGTTGGGGCGGTTCTACGACGCCCTTGCCGACGACTTCAACAGCCCCGCCGCGATGGCGGCCGTGTTTGAGTGGGTGCGCGACGCAAACCGCCGGATCGACGGCGGCGCGGCGGTCGGCGGCCGGTCGGCGCTGATCGAGGCGCTTGGCGTGCTCGGGCTCGAGTCGGTGTCCGAGGACGGCGCCAGCGAGGCCGACGCCGAGGCGCGAGAGCTGCTGGACCGGCGTCAGGCGGCCCGGGCGGCGAAGGACTTCGATGCCGCCGACGCCCTGCGCGACGCCCTGCTCGCCCGCGGCTGGGAGATTCGCGACACCGCCGACGGGCCGCGGCTGCGG
>JBASWU010000122.1:0-15084 GCA_049276635.1 Solirubrobacterales bacterium
CTGCCGGGCCGGCCGGCCGACGGGAGCGCGCCGGTCACGGAGTGTTTGAACTCACGCATCCCGCCACCAAGCCCGCGCCCGAGCTCGGGCAGTTTCTTCGGTCCGAAAATGATCAGTGCGATCAGCAAGACGATGCCGATCTCCAGCGGTCCGATACTGGGCATCAGGCGGCCTCCTCGGTCGCGGCCGGTGTCACGAGCGCACGCTCAAGCAGGTAGACGAGCCGCTCGCGGATGCGCTGATACTCCGGGTTTTTCGGCAGTTCGGCCTTGTCGCGCGGCCGCGGGATATTGACCTCGATGATCTCGGCGATCGAGGGCTTCGGGGGGTTCGCCATCACGATGATCCGGTCGGACAGGTAAATCGCCTCGTCGATCCCGTGGGTCACCATCATCACCGTCTCGGTGTCCGCCTCGTGGCTCCAGAGATCGATCAGCTGCTGCTGGAGATTCGACCGCGTCAGTGCGTCGAGCGCGCCGAACGGCTCGTCGAGCAGGAGGACCTTCGGGCCGACCGAAAAAGCGCGGGCGACGGCGGTGCGCTGGCGCATCCCGCCGGAGATCTCTCCCGGTTTCTTGTCGCGGTGCAGCCAGAGACCGGTGCTGCGCAGGTATTTCTCGGCGACGGCGCGCGTGTCGTCGGCGGCGCGGTCCGGCCGCCCCGAAAGCGCGGCCTCGACGACGTTGTCGTAAACGGTCATCCACGGCAGCAGCGAATAGTTCTGGAACACGATCGCCCGGTCCGGACCGGGGCCCTCGACACGAAAGCCATCGAGCACGACCTTGCCGGAATCGGCGGTTTCGAGCCCACCGACGACGTTGAGCAGCGTCGATTTCCCGCAGCCGGAGTGGCCGATTATCGAGACGAACTCGCCCTTTGCGATCGTCAGGTCAACGCCGCGCAGAACCTCCTGCGCTCCCTGACGCGTGTGAAAGGTCTTGCGGACGCCGTGAATATCAAGCGACATCAGGCCACCTCCTTGAAGGCGACGCGCGCCTGCAGCTTGTTGAATCCGACGTCCAGCGCCAGCCCGACAAAGCCGATCAGGAAGATCGCGGCGGCGACGTTGGGCAGGTTGGACCCGTTGTAGGAATCCCAGACGAAAAAGCCGATCCCGGTACCTCCCGAAAGCATTTCGGCGGCGACGATCACCATCCAGGCGATCCCCATCGAGATCCGCATGCCGGTGACCATCGACGGCAGGCTGTACGGCAACAGGACGTGGCGCGTGTACTTGTAACGGCTGAAACGGAACACGCGGGCCACGTTCTTGTGGCTCTCGGGGACCGAGGCCACGCCGAAGGCCGTGTTCATCACCGTCGGCCACAACGAGGTGATGAAGATCACAAAGATCGCCGCCGCCGGAGCGGCCTTGAGCACGACCAGCCCGAGCGGAAACCACGCCAGCGGTGAGACCGGGCGCAGCAGCTGTACGACCGGGTTGAACGCCGACCACGCCTGCCTGCTCGCGCCCATCGCGAACCCGAGCGGAACGGCGACGAGCACCGCCAGGCCGAATCCGATGAACACGCGCTGCAACGACGTCATCAGGTGGATCCCGATCCCCATGTCGTTGGGGCCGCCGTTGCGAAACGGCGACGCAAGCAGAGTTTTGAGCGCCACGATCGACTCGCCGGGAGTCGGGAGGTCGGGTGTGATCGCGGCGATCAGCGTCCAGATCACGAACATCGCGACGAAACCGGTCAGACCGAGCAGGGTGGCGTCGACGACCGATACCAGGCGGCCGCCCCGCTTGCGGCGACGGCGCAACCTGGCGACCGGCGAACTCTTGCTCGCCGTGCCGCCGGAGTCAAACGCCGGCGCCTCGACGGCCGCCGCGGCCGCGTTGAAATCCGAAGAATCGCTCATACCCTCGCCACCTCCTTGCCGGGATCCTTGGGATCGAAAGTCGTCCCGTCGAGCTTCACTTCGAATGGCGCCATGTCGTCATCGGGAACGGTGACTCCTTCGGCCTTGGCGACCGACGCGTAGAGGTCGCTGAGGATCAGCTCATCCGCGAGCCCTTCGTAGTCGGGAGCGCTGGCGAGATAGCCGAAGCGCTGGTACTGGGCCATGAACCAGATCGCCTCGCTCCTGCGGGCGAACGGCGTCTTGCCGTCGCGGAAAAAGCGCATGCGGTCCTCACCGAATGTCTTCTCGCCCAAGCCCTGGCCGAGGTCGTAGGCGCCGCCGAGGCGACCCTCGATGTCCTCGGGCTTGGCGTTGACCAGCGCCGGGGTGCCGATCGTCTTGGCGACCTCGGGAATGTTCGCCTCCTCGTCGCAGAACTTGCAGGCCTCGAGCACGGCGCCCATGACCTCCTTGAGCTCGCTCTCGCGGGCGGTGGCGAAGTCGTCGTTGACGACGAGCGCCTTCTCCGGGTGGTTGGCCCAGATGTCCTGCGTGGCGATCGCCGTGAAACCGATGCCCTTGTCGACGGCGACCGCGTTCCACGGCTCGCCGACGCAGTAGCCGTTCATGTTGCCGGCGGTCATGTTCGCGACCATCTGCGGTGGCGGGATCGGGATGATCTTCGGCGTCTTCATGTCGACGCCCATCGCCAGCAGCCAGTAGCGCAGCCAGGCGTCGTGGGTTCCGCCGGGGTAGGTCATCGCGAAGGTCTGGCCTTTGCCGCCGCCGATCGCCGCCTTCGCCTTGTCCAGGTCGCCGTAACCGGCGGTCTTGAAGTCCTTCTTGAGTGTGATCGCCTGCCCGTTGTTGTTGAGCGTCAACGCGATTTTGAGTTTCTTGGACCCCGTCCTGCCTTCGGCGCCGACGCCGGTCGCGACCGCGAACGGCATGCTGTAGAGGCAGTGGGCGGCGTCGATGTCGCCGTTGACCAGGGCGTCGCGCGTGGCCGGCCAGGAGGCCTGCTTGATCACCTTGACGTTGAGTCCGCGCTGCTTGAAATAGCCGAGCGCGTCGGCCATGATGATCGGCGCGCAGTCGGTCAGCGCGATAAAGCCGATCTTGATCTCCTTGCCGCCGCCCGAGGCGCCGGACCCGCCGCCGGTCGTGGCGTCATCGCCGCCGCAGGCCGAGAGCGCCCAGGCCGGAAGCGCCAGCGTCGCGGCCAGGGCCGTGCCTTTGAGCAGTGCCTGCCGCCGCGAAAGCGGCGTCGCCATCACGTTGGCGAACGGGGCCTCCGCCGACTGAGGGGTTTCGTCTTGCATCCGTATCTCCTTGTGGGTAAGCCGCGCGGCACGAGGGGGGCCCGCGGAGCACTGATGGGGGTCAGTGGGTGATGCATGAACGAATCTAAGGCCTACGGGGTCGGCGTCCCCGGTCCCGTAGGACAAAATTCCGGTTCCCCGTATGTACCAATGGAGCGGTCGGCAAAACCCAGGCTCAACCAGCGTAATGCCCTGCAAATACGATGTTTTTGGCGACTACTGAGCGATCGTTCGCGACTGTACGCCGACGCCGGACGGCAGCCGCGAGCGTGCCGAATGTACAAATGGAAGACGCCGCGGCCGAGACGCCGGGGTCGCGAGGATGCGGTCGATCCGACCGTCGACGGAGAACTCCCTAACGCCGGCGGTCGGGAGATCCGACCGATCCGTCACGCGGACGATCGCGGGTTTGGATCTTCCGGAAGCCGGCCGTCAGGCGACGCGGCGGAAGACGCCGACGACAGAGCCGATGACCTCGGCGTCGGTGCTGCGGATCGGCTCGTAGGCGTCGTTCTCGGGCTCGAGACGCACGTGGTCGGATTCGCGGAAGAACCGCTTGACGGTGGCCTCGTGCTCGACGAGCGCGACGACGATTTCGCCGTCGCGGGCTGTCTTCTGCGAGCGGACGACGACGAAGTCGCCGTCGAGAATGCCGGCGTTGTGCATCGAATCCCCCCTGACGGAGAGCACGAAATCGGCCTCGTCACCGCCACCGATGCGCGGGACCTCGACGTACTCTTCGATGTTCTGCTCGGCGAGAATCGGCTCACCCGCGGCGACGCTGCCGACCAACGGCAGGCCGGTCGCCGCGGTGACACCGCCGCCGGAAACCCGCTCAGCGGCACGGCGGACCTTCTCGCCGATGATCTCGAGCGCGCGCGGTTTGGTGGGGTCGCGGCGGATCGCGCCTGCCCTCTCGAGATTGGCGAGATGTGCGTGAACGGTCGACGAGGAGGTGAGGCCGACGGCGCCGCCGATGTCGCGGACCGTCGGCGGATACCCGTTGGAATCGAGGTACCGCTTGATGAAGTCGAGAATCTCGCGCTGGCGTTTGGTCAACGCCCGATCCTGCAATGGGTCATTCATCGGACTCACCTTTCTCGTCGGGTGTGTTCGCCTCGCCGACCTCCCGAGCGAGCTCGGTCCGGGTCCGCAAGCCGCCGACCCGGTGAAACCCGCATGCCGCGAGGCGAACACCTGTTCGGAATATAACCGGGACCGCCGGACGGAATCACATGTGCATGCCCGATGGGCGATATCGCGATCGGCCGGCCTCGCCGCAGCGAGCGCCGACGGCGCCCGCCCGGGCCCCGGCGCCGGAACCACGTCAACTAATCTCGGCCGCGTGACCTCCGGCCGCTTCCAAAAAATCGTGATCAACCAGGACTACGCATTCGATCCCGAGATCACACGGCGGTTCACCGACAACACCTTCCCGGGGTGGCTCGGCTTTGAGATACTCGAACTCGGCCCCGATCGCGCGGTCGGCCGGATGGTCGTCAGCGAACGCCACATGCACCGCACCGACTACATGCACGCCGGCGCCTGGACCGCGTACGCCGACAGCATCGCCGGCTGGGCCGCGGCGCGCCTATTGCCGATCGGCTGGAACTTCACCACCGCCGAGATGAAGATGAACATCTTCCACACCGCAAAGCTCGGCGACGAGCTCTGGGCGGTCGCCGAGCCCCTGCACGTCGGTCGCCGGACGCACATTTGGGAGGTCCGCGTCGCCCATGACGAGCGGCTCGTCGGCAACTTTCTCTGCACACAAGTGCTGCTCGAGCCCAAGGACGGCGGCGCGCCGGGGAAATCCACCTCCGAAGTCCCGCCCGAGGCGGTCGGCCGTGAGGGCGGCGAGCGCACACCGGCCGTCGCGGCGCTCGATATCCCGCAGGGTCCGTACGTCTCGCACCTCGGGATCGAGATCCTCGAGCTGACGAAACAGCGCGTGCTCGGCCGCATGGCGATCGACGAGCGCCATCTGCATGGCGGCAGGTTCATGCATGGCGGCGTCTGGGCGACGCTTGGCGACACGGTCGCCGGCGAGGGCACGCTGGCCAACCTGCGCGAAGACCAGGTCTTCAGCAGCGCCGACCTGAAGGTGAACGTCATCGGCGCCGGCCGCGCCGGCATGGTCCTCGAGGCCGAGGCCACCCCACTCCACGCCGGTCGCCGCACGCAGGTATGGAACGTGATGATCCACTCCGGCGACAAGGTCGTCGCGCAGTTCACCAACACCCAGATGGTGCTGGACAAGCGCTGACCCGGCCACCGCGCCGCTCGCGCCGCGGCCGATCTGCTCACCTATACTTCTGCGCTCTGCGCCGGTGGCGGAATTGGTAGACGCGCAAGGTTGAGGGCCTTGTGGACCTTACGGTCCGTGGTGGTTCGAGTCCACTTCGGCGCATTTCACCGCAGTACCGAAAACCCTCCGGCGACGCCGGTGGCGCCCACGGGCGATGTGTCAGCCGGGAGCCGGCAACGGCACGCGCAGCAGGGCAGTCCACGTCGCCTGGTCAAGCTGTCCGGTCGGCGCAAGGCCGCGGTCGGTCTGGAAGTTTTGCACCGCGGCGGTCGTCGCGATATTGAAATTCGCGTCGGTCGCCGTCGCCACACCCGCCGCGGCCAGATGCAGCTGCGCCCACCGCACGAGGTCGCTCTTGACTCCCTGTTTAACCAGCGGATAGGCCGGAGTCACGGCACGAGTGCCGCTCGGCCGAAGCCGGCGGCGCATCGCCTTCCATGCTTCGACACGGGTGTGCTGCCACGACCACCAGCTGTAGCCGCGCGCGCGGTAGAGCCGCGCGTATCTGCGGAACTCGATCACCTGTCTGGGACCGACGCGGTCGTAGGTCTGGCCGAGCGGGCGGATCGCACGGCCGTAGACCTGATTGATCGAGTAGGTGCGCGCGAAGACGTTTGGGATCGACTGGCCGAAGGCCTTGAAGTAGGTCTGCGGCAGGTTCCACTGCGCGCCGCCGGGGCCGAGAAAGACGCTGTAGGGGAAGGTCGGGTGGTAGTCGGGATAGGCGAAGCTCGTCAGGCCGACCGGGAACGCCGGGCCGATCAGCGAGCGCAGCCGCGAGATGTAGGTCTGCGCCGCGGCGTACCTGGTCTTGTACTCGGTCTCGGCGTTGATCACCAGGCACTCGGCACCGCGCGCCGCGGCCTTGGCCGCGAGGTCGGCCTCGATCACCGGGTCGCGCCCGTAGACGTACTGCCAGGCGCAGACACGCAGGCCCGCCGCCTTGAGCTGCGCGACCGACATCTCAAACTGCGGCCAGTACGACGATCCGTCGGCGCTCTTGACAAAAAGCGTCTTGACCTTGAAGCGCTTGGCGCGGGCGATGATCCGCTCAACCGACCCCTTCTCGGCCTGGTTGATGTACCAGATCCACATTCCCTGCTGGTTGAAGGGCGAGATCGCGGCCGTCGCCGTAACGGGCGCGACGGCGGTGGCCACGGCCAGCGCCAGCGTGATCGCGGCCACCGCAACGGCGGCGCGTGCACGCTGCGGTCGATCGAGACGAGTCATCACACCAAGTGAACACGGCGCGCAGTCATGTGACGCGCAGCCGGTCGCATTCTATATGTCGCGCGGCCACGGTCTCCGGCCGATATCTCGCCGGAGAGCCGGCCGGCGCCGGGCCCGCCCCCCGCCTACGCCCCCGCCATCACCCGGCGCGCCCGCCAGTGGAGATAGCGGACGAGCAGCCAGAATCGCTTGAAGGCGGGATTGCTCGTCTCCTTGTGGCGGAGGCGATAGTGGATCTGCTGGGCGATCGCCGCGTACCGAAAGAGCCCGAACACCTCGTAGAAGGCCCAGTTGTCGATCGCGATCCCGGCATTTTCGCTGTAGCGGCGCGCGAATTGCTCGCGGGTGTACATTCCGGGGAGGTGAGTCGGCTGACGCCGGAACGACCTATGTATGCGGTCGTCGTCGGCCTGCACCCAGTAGGCCATCGCGGCGCCGAGTTCCATCAGCGGATCGCCGAGCGTCGCCATCTCCCAGTCGAGCACCGCGATGATCTCGCTCGGATCGTCGGCGTCGAGGATCAGGTTGTCGAGGCGCCAGTCGTTGTGAATCACGCAGGTGCCGGCGTCGGGCGGCTTGTTCTCCTCGAGCCACGCGATGACCTTCTCGAAGCTCGGGACGTTGCGGGTGCGCGCCGCGCGGTAACGCTTCGACCAGCCCGAGACCTGACGCTCGACGTAACCGCTGCCGCGGCCGAGATCGCCGAGTCCGGCCGCCTCCGCGTCGACCGCGTGAAGATCGGCGAGCCGGTCGACGACGTTCGCGCAGAGCTTCGTGAGGCCGGCCGGATCGAGCGGGAAGCCGGCCGGCGGTTCGTCGCGCAAAACCACGCCGCGAATCCGCTCCATCACGTAGAAGTCGCCGCCGATCACCGCGTGGTCGTCGCAGAAGGCGACCATCTTGGGAACGTACGGGTACACGGCCGCGAGTTTCTGCTGCACATGGAACTCGCGACGCATGTCATGGCCGGACTTCGGGATCTGACCGCCCGGCGGACGGCGCAGGATCAGGTCGCGGCCGGGGTAGCTGAGCAGGAAGGTCAGGTTCGACGCCCCGCCGGCAAACTGCTTGACGTCGGGCGCGCCTTCGAGATCGACGTGCTGCTGCAGCCAGGCATCGACCGCGGCGACATCGAAACCATCCTCCCCGCGCACCTCGCCGGGCCGGTCCAGCGCCACCGAGGTCACGGCGAATCAGCCCCTGGAGTCCTCGGCGTACTTGCGCAGCTCGATCCGCGCGACGACACCGCGATGGACCTCGTCAGGTCCGTCGGCAAGACGCAGGACGCGAGCGTTCGTCCACATCGCCGGCAACGGGAAATCGCTCGACATCCCGGCGCCACCGTGCAGTTGAATCGCCATGTCGACGACGCTCTGGGCCATGCTCGGCACGACGACCTTGATCTGCGAGACCAATGACAGCGCGCCTTGCAGCCCGTGGGTGTCGATCTCCCAGGCGGCCTTTAGCACCAGCAGGCGCGCCTGCTCGATCGCGATCCGGGCGTCGGCTATGCGCTCGCGGTTGCCGCCGAGATCGGCGATCGGCTTGCCGAACGCCACCCGCGAAGTGGCGCGCCGGCACGCGAGTTCTAGGGCCTTCTCGGCGAGACCGATCAGGCGCATACAGTGGTGAATGCGGCCGGGTCCCAGTCGCGACTGAGCGATCTCGAAGGCGCGGCCGGGGCCGCCGATGAATGCGCCGGCCGGCAGGCGCACGTCGGTCAGCGAGACTTCGCCGTGTCCTCCCGGCTCGTCCCAGAATCCCATCGTCGTGAGCATCCGCTCGACCTTTACGCCCGCGGCGTCGACCGGAACCAGCACCATCGAGTGCCGTTCGTAACGGGGCGCGGCCGGATCGGTCAACGCCATGTAGATCAGAACGCCGCAACTGGGATGGCCGATTCCGCTGCTCCACCATTTGCGGCCGTTGAGCACCACCTCGTCGCCGTCGATCGTCGCGGTCGCCTGCATGTTGGTGGCGTCGCTCGAAGCGACTTCCGGTTCGGTCATCAGAAACGCCGAGCGAATCTCGCCGGCCAGCAGCGGCTTGAGCCAGCGGTCCTTCTGCTCGTCAGAGCCGAACCTATGCAGGACCTCCATGTTGCCGGTGTCCGGCGCGCTGCAGTTGAAGATCTCCGGCGCGAGAAACGAGTGGCCCATGCGCTCGGCGAGCGGCGCGTACTCGCAGTTGCTGAGGCCGGCGCCGAGTTCCTCGTCCGGCAGAAAGAGATTCCACAGTCCGGCGGCACGGGCCTGTTGCTTGAGCGCCTCGACCCGCGGCGAAACCGTCCAGCGTTCGGCCGGATCGCGCTCGATGATGTCCAGCCGGGCCGCTTCTTCGAGCGGCTCGATCTCCTCGCGCATGAACTCGTCGACGCGCGCCAGGTAGTACTTCGACTTAGCCGAGTTTTCGAAATCCATCGGTCCCCAATCGGTGTCCGGGCGGGCCGGCGCGTCGATCAACCAAGCTCACAAGGTCGCGGCCAAGGCTACTACTCGCGCCGTGCCCGGTGGCCACGGCCGGCCGCGGGCGCCGAGAGACAACGGCCGGCTAGAGAATCTTGAGCAAGACGAGCCCGTTGACCACGAACAGGATCGCAAAGAAGATCGTCCAGCGGTCGAGGTTGCGCTCCAGCAGGGAGCCGCCACCGAACGGGCCGCTACCCGGGGCGACGCCGAATGCCCCGGAGAGCCCCGCGTCTTTGCCCGAGTGCAGGAGCACGAGAAAGATCAGAACGACGCAGATCAGCAACTGCACAATTGAAAGAATCGCATCCACCGGCCGAGAGTCTAGTGGATGTTTTCGGCGTCGAGCGGAGCGGCTTCGGCGGTCGCCGGGCCGGCTCCGCCGTCCATTTCGCCCAGGATCACGAGCGCTTCGCGGCGCAGATCGGCGTCGGTATCACGCCACTGCCGCTCGGTCAGCTTGCCGGCGCGGTAGTCGAGCTCGGCGTCGCGAATCTCGCGGTACTTGGCCTGCTTGGCCGTCTCGAGCTCGTCGCGCCGGCCATCGACACGCGTCTCGTCGACGCCGCGCAGCAGCGGTAACGCGACCGCGACCACCGCGATCGACACGGCGGCGATCGCGAGCAGAATCTCGACCACCTATGCCCCCTGCGGGCGGGAGCGACGACCGCCGCCGGCCAGTCGCGCCGCCGCCAGCGAGGAAACTCGAGAGCGCAGCGCGTCCGGGGCCGGCCATAGCGCCGTCAAGGCGCCGAGCAGAACGACCAGGCCGCCGATCCAGATCCACGTCACCAGCGGGTTGACGATCATCCTGAAGGTCGCGGCCTGCGCCTTTTTCGGATACGAATCGACGATCGCCGTGATCACCAGCGCCTGGACACCGGGATTACTGATCGCCGGCAACCTGTTGCCCTCGGAGATCGCCGGGCGCAGCGGCCGCAGGTCGGGTTGGACGGCGGTCCAGATGTCCTCGGTCAGGCCGGCGTCGAGGCCGACCTCGCTGGTGGCCTCGCCGCCGAAGTAACGGCCGACGAACCCCATCTCGCTGGAGTTGACGGGAAACCAGTTGCGAGTCGGGCGAAGCGTGGTGACGGCTTTGCCGTCTTTTGTCACCTGTAGGACGGCGCCGAACGAGAGCCGCTCGTTGCGGGCGTCGGATGTCGCGCGGACGTACTTGACGTCGTAATCCCCGAGCTTGACGGTCTCGCCGACCTTGACCGAACGCTCGATCGTCGTGTTGAAGGCCGATGACGCCGCGACGCCGGCAAACAACACGGCAATGCCGAGGTGGACGATATAGCCGCCGTAGCGCCGCCGGTTACGAGAAACCAGCCGGCCGAGCGCCGCCGGCAGCGAGCCGCCTTCCAGCGATCGGCGTGCGCGGGCGCCGCTGTAAAACTCGCGCGCCATCACCGTGACGGCGAAGGCGCCCGCCGCGAACATCAGCGTCGCCCAGAAGCTGTCGAACACACCGGTGGCCAGACCGACCCCGGCGATCGCGCAGATCGCCGCGATCGCCGGAGCCGCGAACAGGGCCGCCGCGCGGGCGCCGCTCATCCGGCGCCACGGGATCACCGGCCCGATGCCGCTGACGAGCACCAGCAGGATTGCGATCGGCGTGACGTACCGGCCGAACCACTGCGGCCCGACGTTCGCCCGCTCGCCGGTGACCGCCTCGGATATCAACGGGAAGAACGTGCCCCAGAAAACCACCAGCGCCAGCGCCAGCAGGAGCAGATTGTTCAGCAGGAACATCGCCTCGCGCGAGAGCAGCGAGTCGAGCCGGTGGGCCGATCGCAGGTCGGGAAGCCGCGAGACGATCATCGCCGTCGAGCCGATCACGATCACGCAGATGAAAACCAGGAACGGCACGCCGAGCGTCGACTCGCCGAAGGCGTGGATCGAGTCGAGGATCCCCGACCGCACGAGGAACGTCCCGAGGATCGACAACGTGAAGGTGATCGCGATCAGGCTGACGTTCCATATCTTGAGCATGCCGCGCCGCTCCTGAACCATGATCGAGTGGAGGAAGGCGGTGCCGGTCAGCCACGGCAGCAGCGACGCGTTCTCGACCGGGTCCCAGCCCCAGTAGCCGCCCCAGCCGAGCTCGCTGTAGCTCCAGCGCGCGCCGAGCATGACGCCGATCGAGAGCAGCGTCCACGCCAGCAGCGCGAACTTGCGCGTCGAGCGGATCCAGCCGGCGTCGAGCCGGCGGGTCGCCAAGGCCCCGATCGCGAACGCGAAGGGAATCGCAAAACCGACGTAGCCGGCATAGAGCATCGGCGGGTGAAACATCATGCTCGGATGGCGTAACAGCGGATTGAGACCGTTGCCTTCGACCGGCACGGGGCTGGAAGCGACGAACGGATTCGCCTCCGGGGCAAAGACCATCAGCGCGAGAAAAAACGTCGCGATCGCTCCGAGGACGGCGTTCGCATACGGAGCGACCTCGCGGTGCGAGTTTCGCGTGGCGAACAGGACCGCGCTGCTGAAGATCCCCAGCACCATCACCCACAGCAACAGTGACCCCGCCTGGCTCGACCAGATCGCCGTGATCTTGTAGAACAGCGGTGTGGTCGTGCTTGAGTTGTTCGCGACCAGCGCAAAGCCGAAATCGGAGCGCAAATACGCCAGCTCGAGCGTGACGAACGCCGCGATCGCGAAAGCGGCGAGCGCGTAGATCGCGCGGCGCGCGGAAACCGCGAAATCGCGACGCCCGCCGCGCGCCGCGTACAGCCCGGCCGCCGCGGCGTAGATCGCGACGGCGAAGGCCGCGATGATGCAAACGCGCCCGAAGGTCATGGCCGCGCAGTCGCGCCGCTCACGGCGCTACTTGCTCTTGCTGGAGAACTTCGACGGGCACTTCGTGATCAGCGAGCCCGGCTCGGCGATGAAGGTGCCGTTGACCACCTCGCCGGTGACGATCACCTCGCGGCCCTCGCGAAACGGGTCCGGCACGGTGCCGCTGTACCGGACGGGGATCGCGTCGCCACCGGTGCGGTCGGCGACCTTGAAGCGGAGGTTCTTGCCCTGCTCGACGACGCTGCCGTCGACGACGCGGCCGGTCAGTTGGTACGACTCGCCGGCGGTGGCGGAGCTGAGCAGCTGAGAGGGCGTGCGCGCGACCGTCGAGGCGCTGAAACTGGTGTAGATCAGGGCCGTCGCCAGCAGCAACGCGATACCGAGCGTCACGATCAGGCGTGTTTTGCGCTTCCGTACGGGGTCCATCAGACAGCGGCGATTATCGCAGATCGGGCTGGATCGACCGGCCGAATCGGTTGCCGGCGAGCTTTTGCGCGTTGCGCTCAGTCTTTGAGCAGCCCGCGGCGACGAAACACGTACAGCAGCGCGGCGACGATCAACGTGGGCAACACGACGCCGAAGATCGTGAACGACAGCCAGCCGGCGATGTGATCGGTCATCCAGCGGAAATTCTGACCGAAGTATCCGACCAGCACCGAGAGCGGAAGAAAGATCCCGGCGATCACGGTGAACTCTTTCATGATCAGGTTCTGGCGCATGTCGATCGCCGCGAGGTAGATCTCGGAAACGCCGGAGATCCGGTCGCGCAGGCTGTCGGTCGCTTCGGTCACGTGGATCAAGTGATCCTGGACGTCGCGAAAATACGGGTGGTGCGCGGGGTCTTGATCGGGCAGCCGGCTCAGAGCCTCGCGCAGCCCGGTGTAGGCCTCGCTTTGGCGATGCGACACGCGATTGATCCGGGCGAGCCGTCGCCGCACCCGGTGAATCTCAAGTTCAAACCCCTTGAGATCGCGCTGGAAGATCCGGTCCTCGAGCCGCTCGAGCTCGTCGTCGATCTCATCGAGCAGCGGACCGAACGAGTCGACGAGGCGGTCGAGCACCTGGTGCAGCAGTTCGATCCCACGCAGATGCGTCGTGCGCGCCTCGCCGTGCATCGCCCGAAGTTCGATCGAGTCACCGCGCGAGACGGTCACCAGAAAGCGTTCGGAGTAAACGATGTGGACTTCGGCCAGCCGGTCATCGTCATCGGGCCCGGCGGCGCCGTAGCTGACGAGGTAGATGTAGTTTTCGTAGTCTTCGATCTTCGCGCGCTGGTCGAAATGCTGAAGATCCTCGGTCGTCAGCGGGTGTAGACCGAGCAGCTCGCCGATCGAGGCGATCTCGGTGTCTCGCACGTTCTGAAGGTCGATCCAGACGAATGTGCCGGCCTCGATCGCCGCCGGCAGTTGAGCGATCTCGGACTTCCCGAGGATCGTGCATCCGCCGGCCGCCGCGCCATCGCATCTGTCGCCGGAAGTCACGCCGCTCAATCTAACGCGGAGCGGAGCGGAGCGGCGGCGCTCGCTCGCCGGCGAGGTGCTGCTTGAATCCGCGGCGATGACGACGAGCGAGTCCACCGCGCGGAAGCGTTCCGGCACGCGCCTGGCAGTACTGGAGCGCGAAGTGACCAGCTGCGTCGCCTGCCCGCGTCTGGTCGCATGGCGGGAGTCGGTGGCCGCCGCGCCGCCACGGCGGTTCGCCGGCGAGCGTTACTGGGCACGCCCGCTGCCCGGCTGGGGCGATCCACTGGCCCGGGTGATCGTCGTCGGCCTCGCCCCGGCCGCCAACGGCGCCAACCGCACCGGCCGGATGTTCACCGGCGACCGTTCCGGCGAATGGCTCTACCGGGCGATGCACACGGCCGGGCTGGCGTCGCGGCCGGACTCGATCGCCGTCGGCGACGGGCTGGAACTGCGCGGCGCGTGGGTGACCGCCGTCGTGCGATGCGCCCCGCCGGACAACAAGCCGGCGGTGTCCGAGCGCGACGCCTGCGTCGGTTACCTGGCGCGGGAGCTGGCGCTCCTGAGCGAGGCCCGGGTGGTGGTCGCGCTGGGCTCGTTCGCCTGGAACGGGGTGTTGCGGGCGCTGGCCGCCGACGGCGCAGAAAAACCACGGCCGAAGCCGAGGTTCGGGCACGGTGCCGAGGCGCGGCTCGGCCGGCTGACATTGATCGGCAGCTACCACCCCAGCCAGCAGAACACCTTCACCGGGCGACTGACCGAGCGGATGCTCGACGAGGTCTTCGAGCGGGCGGCGGCATTTCTCGGCGATTGAGCCGTGGACCGACGAAGCGGACGACGGGGATCGAACCCGCGACCTTCGGCTTGGGAAGCCGACGCTCTGCCAGCTGAGCTACGTCCGCGCTGGTTGCCGGAGCAGATTACCGCGCCGGCGGCGGTGCGGGGACGGGCGGTTGCGGCGCGAATGGGTCCGGTGGCCGCGGCGAAAAAGGATCGGCGGCGATGGCCGGCGTTCGACCGGCGCCCGGAGAAGCCCCCTTCGAACCGACCTCGCCGCCCGCCAGCGCGAGACCGGCGGAACGCGGAGCGTCGGCCGTCAGCCGGAGATCGCTTAGCGGCAACCCGGTGGCCGGCGTGCGGCGTCGTCCCTCACGGACCTGCAGGAAACCGCCGTAGGCGACCAGCAGACTGCCCGCGATCGCCGCGAAGATCCCCGGCTGCGGCTTGAGGTTCAGGTCCAGTAAGGCGAGGATCCCGTCGGCCATGTTGTTGGGCGGCGGATTCTCGGCGAGATATCCGAGATACCCGGCGAACCCGACGCCGGCCAGCAGCCAGAGCCGGCCGGTCAGGGCCGGGCCGAGAACCTGCGGCTGCACCGCTGCGGCTGCGGCGACGGCGACGAGAGCGATGCCGACGTAACCGCCGTCGCGCCAGATCGAGTAGCTGATCGCGATCGGGCCAAACTTGTGGCCGAACCACGGCAGGATCGCCGCGAGCGCCAGCGCGCACGCCCCAAACCGGGCTGCCGTTCTCGCCGGTCCGTACCGCATCGCGCCGCATCCTCCCGCTAGTCGAGCTGTGGCCGCCTGACGCGGCCACAGCGATCACCCGCCGTTCGCGACTGTTATCGGCAGATGGGCTAGGTG
>JBASWU010000123.1:0-4314 GCA_049276635.1 Solirubrobacterales bacterium
GTCGCCGACGGTCGTCGGCGAGGCTTCGAAAAGCCCGAGCCGTACTCGCGCGGCGGGAAGCCGGGCGGGACGCGGTGCAGGAGAATCACCGGCCGTACGCCGAGGTGTCACCGCTAGGATTGAGCGCATGTCGAGCGCACGACCGATGACGGTCGACGACGACGCCGGGCAGGTCACGGAAGTCACGTCCGCCGACCTCGCGCCGACCGAATTCGTCGACAGCGAGCACGAAGCCGTGCGGCGGTTTGTCGAGCGGGTGGCCGGATCGGCCTCCGACGAGCGCACCGTCATCTCCCGCCTGTTCGCCGCCGTCCGCGACGAGATCCGCTACGACCCGTATTCGCTTTCGGCCGATCCCGGCGACTACCGCGCCAGCGCGGTGATCGCGGCCGGGTCGGCCTACTGCGTGCCGAAGGCGGTCCTGTTGACCGCGTCCGCTCGCGCGGCGGGCATTCCCGCGCGACTGGGCTTCGCTGATGTGCGCAATCACCTGCAGTCACCGCGGTTGCTCGAGCTCATGGGAACCGACCTCTTCATCTACCACGGCTACAGCTCGGTTTTCGTCGGCGGCCACTGGCGAAAGGCGAGCCCGGCGTTCAACCGGGAGCTGTGTGCGAAGTTCGGTGTCCCCGCGCTGGAGTTCGACGGCAGCGAGGACGCGCTTCTGCACGCCTTCAACGGCTCGGGCGAGCGCCATATGGAGTACGTGCGCGACCGCGGAACGACCACCGATCTGCCGTTCGCCGAGATAATGGCGGCGTACGCCGCCACCTACTCGAGCATCACCGAGGACGAAGGGCTCAACGACCGGGCTGTGGCCGACCCGAAGATGTCGTGACAGCGGCGTAGCGACCTTCGCGCGCATTGCCGCCGACCGGCGCAAGGAGATCCGGATGAAGAAGATCACGCCATTTCTCTGGTTCGACGACAACGCGGTGCAGGCCGCGGACTATTACCTGGAGATTTTCGAAGACTCCGAGCTGCTGAGTACGATGCCCGGTCCGGCGGGCTCTCCGAAGGGCGTGACCGTGCGGCTGAAGAACCAGGAGCTGATCCTTTTCAACGGCGGCCCGAAGTTCACGTTCAACGAGGCCGTATCGCTGTTCGTAACGTGTGACTCACAGGCCGATGTCGACTACCACTGGGACCGGCTGCTCGAAGGCGGCGAGCCGAGCGCCTGCGGCTGGCTCAAAGACAGGTTCGGCGTCTCATGGCAGATCGTGCCCGACATGCTCGGCGACGTACTCGCCGGTGACGACCCCGCCGGTGCACAGCGTGCGATGCAGGCGATGCTGGGAATGGTCAAGCTTGACATCGCCGAGCTACAGCGCGCCTACGACGGCGACTGAGTGAAGCCGATCGCCTGCACCGCCGACACGTCTTTCAGGGAGACCGAGATTTAGTGCCGACGGGCGACGGGCGACGAGCTCGAGGACCAGGGTCGCGAAAAAGCGGCCCTGATGGGATGGCTTTCGTACCCGCGATTGTTCTACGACCTGCGCCTCGACAACTGGGAAACCTCGTGCAACTGAGCAGTCAGATGGCGGCCGTAGGATCCCCTGCATGCCTTACGACTTCATTTCCGACCTTCCCGATGAGCTAACGCAAGCCGAGAGCCAGCTTGAATCGCTGGCGGTTGCTTGGCGTGAGCGTCGCGCGGAACTCGACGGGCGCCATGAACTTTCACGACTTCATGAACAATTGCGGCGACGTTGGGCGATCGACACAGGCATGATCGAAGGTCTCTACGCCATCGATAGGGGCACCACCGAACTCCTCATTGAGCGCGGCCTCCATGAAGACCTGATGTCACATGGTTCGACCGACAAGCCGGCCGGAGAAATCCTTGCGTTCCTGAAGGATCAATGTGAGGTGTATGACTGGCTTTTCGATTTCATTAAGCAGAACAGGAAACTTTCAAGTGCGTACATCAAGGAGATGCATGCGCTCCTAACTCGCAATCAGCTAAGCACGGACGCGCGCGACCAGTTCGGTTCGCTCGTCTCGGTTCCGCTCGCGAGAGGCGAGTGGAAGCAACACCCCAATAACCCACGCAGGCCGGATGGCGAACTGCATGAGTATTGCCCGCCGGAGCATGTCGCGGCGGAGATCGACCAGCTTCTTGTTTGGCACGCTAAGCACCTGACCAATGGTGTGGCTCCGGAGATTGAGGCCGCATGGCTCCACCACCGTTTCACCCAAATACATCCTTTTCAAGACGGGAACGGCAGGGTCGCCCGTGCTCTCGCGACGCTAGTGCTGATTCGTGCGGATCGATTTGCGTTCTCGGTCTCGCCAGACGAAAAGCCGAACTACCTCGACGCACTAGAAGCTGCTGACAAGGGTGACCTCGAGCCGCTTATCGAGACGGTCGTACGGGGACAACAGCGGGAATTCGGTCAAGCGCTCAGCGTCGCACAGGACTTGGTCGACGAAAAGCAGATCTTTGAAGCAGCATTTGCAAAGGCAGCCGAACGGCGAGGCGCTCGGGCCGCCTCTCATCGAGACGCGATCGATCGGGGCGACAGAGTGGTCGAGATCCTCGAGCAGGGCCTAAAAAAGCGTCGACAAGAATTCAACGATCGAATGCAACGAGAAGGCCTGGATTCCGACTTTCGCGCCCACTTGTTTCGCCCGCCGGAAGAGAATCGGCACTGGTACCTCGCCCAGGTAAGGACGAGCGCGCAGCAATTCGATTATTTCGCGGACATCGATTCTTACGGTGACTGGGTCCGCCTGACGATCACGGAAGAGAACGGCGATAGGGCGACCGTGCTCGTTGTATCGGTGCATTCACTTGGACGCACATTCAAGGGTGTCCTCTCGGCGGTCGCGTTTATCGAGGTCCATGGGAATGGCGAATCGGGGCGCGAGCGGAGAGGTCCATACGTCGCGACGCAGGAACCTTTCACTTTCGGCTATTTAGATGCCGAGGAGCACTTAGAAGCTCGTTTTAGGAAATGGCTTGACGACGCGTGGCTGAGTCTCCTGCGCACATGGCAAGAGTCCATGTAGATCAAGCCATTCTCGGCCGGATCAATTCAAAAAACGACGGCCTTGCCGGGCTGGGTGATGCTCGTGTGAAATCCACGCCCCTGGACGCAATTGCCGGAACTTCGCAGCGAGTGCCAGCGCGACATCGATCGCGAGCGTCATCGTCGCCGCGTCGCGGATGAAGTGCGCCAATGATCTGTGGCCGATCCCGACGGGACCCAGTCGAATCTGACATGTGGCCACCGTAACCAGTCGCATCGAACAAACCGTGCGAATGATCACTTCGCAGACGAAAAACCCGCCCCGAGAATCTCCGAGACGGGCTTCGAACAACTTCGGTCAACGGAGAGGGAGGGATTCGAACCCTCGAACGAACTTACGCCCGTTAACAGTTTTCGAGACTGCCCCGTTCAACCGCTCCGGCACCTCTCCGAGAGGGAAGCCTACAAACCAGCTACCGGGGGATCCCTCTGCGTTGCCGGATTCGGTGCAACGAGGCCGAGTCTCGTTGCCCGATCGTGGGTCAGCGGCGAGCGGCGAAGAAATCGCGCAGCGCCGTCCCGCATTCTTCGGCGAGCAGACCGCCGTCGACGGTTGGGCGGTGGTTGAAGCGCGGCTCGCCGGTCACATCGAGAACGCTTCCGCAGGCGCCGGCCTTGGGGTCGGCGGCGCCGAATACCACCCGGCCGACTCGTGCCAGGACGATCGCGCCGGCGCACATCGAACACGGCTCGAGCGTCACATACAACGTCGCGTCCAGAACTCGCCAGCTGCCCAGATGCTCGGCCGCGCGCCGCAGCGCGAGTATTTCGGCGTGCGCGGTCGGATCCTGCCGCAACTCGCGCTCGTTGCGGGCATGGGCGATCACCTCGTCGCCTAACACCACCACCGCGCCGATCGGCACGTCATCGTGCGCGACGGCGGCTGCGGCCTCGTCCAGGGCAAGCCGCATCACCGCCGTGTCGGCGGCCGTCCACTCGGCCGCTGCCGTCTCGCGCAGGCTCATAGCTCAAAACCTAGACCAGAGACGCGCAAGTGGCCGTTCAGGAACGGACATCAGCGACTTATCGACCGGTACCGTGTTCTCTCTATATATGTCCGTGAGCCGCACGAGGCGGTCCGGCGGGCAAATCGACCCGAAAGAAACCTTGAACATCACCCATCGCCCTCGCCGGCGCAGAGCCGCCGCCACGATCCTCGCTGCCGTCGGCGCCCTCGTGGCTTTCACCGCCGTCGGCGCGCGGCAGGCCGCCGCTTCGGCCACCGGCTTCGACGGCGCCGCGGCCTACGACCAAGACAGCCTAATCGTCGTCTTCGATC
>JBASWU010000124.1:0-13329 GCA_049276635.1 Solirubrobacterales bacterium
ACGAGGAGCTGAACGTCTCGGAACTCGCGGCCGCCGCCGACATGTCGCCGTCGGCGGCGTCTCAGCAGCTGCGGGTGCTGCGGCTGGCGAAGTTCGTCGAGCCGCGGCGCGTGGGGCGGTCGATCTATTACCGCCTGCACGACCATCACGTGCCGGTACTGCTGGCCGAACTCGCCAATCACGCCGAGCATGTGCGCCACGACGCCGGCGTACGCGAGCCAACCGCGGACACGGCCGCCGCCGGCGAGCCTTCCGCCGGTGCGTTAGCCGCGGTCGAGGCGGGGTCGCGAAGCCGGTCCTCGTGAGCGCGCCGGCGAATCGCAGCCGGCGTGATCGAAAAGGCGAGTACGCAACGGCCAATCCCCTGCGTGATCGGTCGTACCGGCGCCTGTTCGCCGCGCAGGTGATCTCGCTCCTTGGCACCGGTCTGACGACGGTCGCGCTCAGTCTTTTGGCGTACGACCTCGCCGGGGGCGGCGCCGGCACGGTGCTCGGGACGGTATTGGCGCTCAAGATGATCGCCTACGTCGGGATCTCCCCGCTGGCCGCCGCTTACAACCACCGTGTCGATCGCAAGACTCTGCTGGTCGGTCTGGATCTCGTGCGCGCCGGCATCGTCGCTCTGATGCCATTCGTGGATTCGGTCTGGCAGATCTATCCGATGATCTTCCTGCTCAACGCCTGCGCGGCGGTCTTCACGCCGGCGTTTCAGGCGTTGATTCCCGTCGTCCTGCCCGCCGAGGAGCGATACACGCGTGCCCTTTCGTACTCGCGCGTGGCTTACGAACTGGAAAACCTGGCCAGCCCCGCGCTCGCCGCGCTGGCGCTCGGCTTCCTCAGCTACGACGCCCTGTTCGCCGGCGACGGCGTGACTTTCCTGGTGTCCGGGGCGCTCGTGGTCTCGGCGACGCTGCCGCGGGCGGTCAAGCCGGCCGCGGCGTCACGCATCTGGTCGAACATGACGCGCGGAATCCGCCGCTATTTCGCGGTGCCCGAACTGCGGGGGCTCTTCGCGCTCAACTTCGCGGTCGCGGCCGCGGGCGCGGTGATTCTCGTCAACACGGTGCTCTACGTGCGCGGCGAGCTCGCGCGCGGGCCGGGCGACGTCGCGTGGGCGCTGGGCGCGGCCGGCGCGGGCTCGCTGGTTTTTGCGTTCGCGACCCCGATGCTGCTTCGGCACTTCGCGGAGCGCAAGATGATGCTGCGTGGCGCCGCCGTCCTGCCGGCCGGCCTCGTGTTCGCCGCGCTGCCGGCTAACTGGTGGGCGCTGCTGGCGATCTGGTTCGTTCTCGGCGTCGGGCTCGCGGCGGTCCAGACACCGGCGGGCCGGCTTGTCCAGCGCGCGGTGCGCGGCGACGATGGCCCAGAGTTGTTCGCTGCCCAGTTCGCGCTCTCACACGCCTGCTGGCTGGTGACATATCCGCTCGCCGGCGTCGTCGGGAGCGTCGCCGGGCTCTCCGCCGCCGCCGCGGCGCTGGCCGTTCTCGCGACCGCCGCGGTGGCGATTGCGAGCCGCCTTTGGACAACGGGCGAGTCGCGTACCGATGCGTGACCGCCACGCGGCTTCTGTCCGATGGCCAAAACAAAACGACCCCCGCCGCTGCCGGCGAGGGTCGCTCCGAGCCTCCGTCGCGGAGGCCTGTCGTAAGGGGCCCTCAGCGCTGGCGGTACCGCTTGTTGACCTTGCGAACACAGCGCTTGCGTGAGCTCTTGCCGAGCTTGCGGCACTTCTTCAGTGCCTTGCGGCGCAGGCAGGACCGGCGGGCGGAACGCGACTTCTTGGCGGCGCAGCCGGTGGCCTTCACCGTGCCGGAGGCCGGGACGGTGGGCTGAGCCGGTGGAGCTGCGGCCGTGGTGGCGACGATGAAGTTACGCGTCGCCGCCGGGCCGGTGTTGCCCAAGAGATCGCTGGCCTGCACGGACAGGCTGTGCGGGCCGTTGGCCAGGCCGTTGATCGTGTAGGGCGATGAGCAGCCGCCGTAGGCGCCGCCGTCGACGCTGCAGGTGGTGGACGCGAGCTCGCTCGTGGTGAACTCGAAGGTCGCCGACGTCACGCCGATCGACGAGCCCTCGGCCGGGCCGCCGGTGAAGGTGACCGTCGGCGCCGTCGCGTCGATCGTTATGTGGCGCGTCAGCGGCGAGGCATCGGTGTTGCCGACGTCATCGCTTGCCTTGACGTGGAACGTGTAGCCACCGTCGGCGAGTGGGCCGTAGGTCTTCGGCGACGAGCAGGGCGCGTAGAACCAGATGCCGGGGCCGTCGGGGTCAAGACCGCAGGCGAAGGTGTCACCGATCGGCTCGTCCGACGTGAACGCCCAGGTCGGCGTGTTGTCGCCGCTCGGCCCGCTCGGCCCGCCGGTGATTATCGTCGCCGGCGGGTCGGTGTCGACGCTGAACGAGCGTGTCGTTTCGGCCCCCGCGTCCCAGAAGAAGGAGGTGCAGGGCAGGAAGATGTTGCACCAGATGGCACGCACGCGGAAGGTATGGGCTCCCTGCGTGAGGCCGAAATACGTCTTGGGGGACGTGCACCCGGCATAGCTTCCCGCGTCGATGCGGCACTGGAAGGACTTCGTTGTGAAGGGTGGCGGCGCCGGGGACGAGAATGTGAACGAAGCGACCGTGCTGGCGATCGTCGCTCCGGCGCCGGGTCCCGAGTTGATCGTGGTGGCGCCGGCCGCCGAGGCGGATCCCGGCGCCGCGAGTGCTGCGATCGACGCGACGATCGCGACGAGCAGGGCGGGCTTGAATCGGTTCATTATGTTGATGTTGCCGAACATTTGGATTCCTCCGAGCTGTTGTTGACAGGCTGGTTTTCAGCCTCTTCTGTCGGTTCAACTGGGCAGCGGGCGAAAACTTACGCTCGGGCAAGAAAAAGTTTTGCCGGCTCCCGGCCGGCGAATTCGCCGCCCGTGGGGCGGCCAGACGGTGCCGAGCGGGCACGGCATCGTCCTTCGGCTGGGGGCGACGCGAGCCTCGCCGGGTTCGGCGGTTAGACGGACCCGGATGACAGCCCGGTCGCGGTGACGCCGGTCAGAGTCTTGCGCTGAGCAGTACGGGCGAGCTGGGCAGCTCGCTGCCGCCGGGCGGCTCGAGCGTGACCATCAGGTCGGTTGCGCCATCGAGCCCGTCGTCGATCGCCGTCTGGCCGCGTCCGTCGTCGTCGACGACGAACAACGCGGACGGTTCGAGCTGTTCGCCTCGCTTCAACCAGACCTCGTAGACCTTTCCGCCGCGCTGGACCGGCAGGCCTTCGACACGCAATACGCCCGCGTCGCCACTGCGCGTCAATGTGGCGTTCGCGCCGCCACCCGGCGCCGTCGCCCGCGCCGTGACCACGGTCGGTCGCGCATCATCATCGGAGAAGGTGGCGATCGTGTATCCGCCGGCTCCGGCGGCCAGCGCGATCACGACCGCGAATCCGGTCGCCGGGCGCAGCGCCAGGCCCGGCAGGTCGCGGATCCAGGCTCGCAGCGACCGCGTGCTCGCCGCGGGTGTCCGTGCGCTCGACGTCGCGGCATGCGTAGGTCCATCCGCCGCCGGCTCGACATCGGCGCGCACGGTCGCCATCAGCCGGTCGCGCAGCTGCGGCGGGGGCGACAGCTGTTCGACGGTCTCGGGCAGCACGTCGACGGCCCGCTGCAGCCAGCGGGCATCCGATCGGCAGCGTTCGCATGACGCGAGGTGCACCTCGAACTCGCGCGCCTCGCGCGGCGAAAGCGCTCCGAGCAGATGGGCCGCCAGCTCGTGCTCGTAATGCGTGTGGTCGGTGTTGATCGGCTCGTTCATAGCTCTTCCGCCAGGTGGGCTCGGATCTTCTCCATCCCGAGGCGCATCCGTCCCTTGACCGTGCCCAGCGGCATGCCCAGGGATTCCGAGATCTCGGCATGTGTCATGCCCCCGTAGTAGGCGAGCTGAACCACGTGGAGTTGATCGCTCGGCAGCGCCGACAATGCTGTGCGCACTTCACGTGCCGCCTCCCTGCGGATCGCCTCGCTGTCGGTTAGTTGGTCGATTGTCGCACGCGGCTCGGCCACGCTCTCCAGATCGAGACTGACGCTCGGCGCGCGCGCGGCCTCGTGGCGCAGTGCGTCGATCGCGCGATTTCGCACGATCCCGAGCAGCCACGTACGCACGCTGCCACGCGCGCGGTCGAACTTCGCGCCGGTGCGCCAGATCGAGAGAAACGCCTCCTGCGTGACCTCCTCCGCCAGAGTCCTTTCGCCGACGATCCGGTAGGCGAGTGAGTACGCCGTGCCGCCGTGGCGGTCATAGATGATCTCGAACGCCGCCGGCTGCCTGCGCTCGACCAATGGAATCAGATCCTCGTCGGCCAGGCGTGTGAGGGAGTCGTGGTCCATTACCGGTTGGATACGTGTCTTGGGGCCTTTTGGATCACCGCGCCGCGCGGCGCCGAGCGGTCCAAGGTATCGAAAATCGAGCGGAGCCGGTCGCCACGGTTGTTCGACTGATCCAAATTTGGCCGGCGCCCGTATTGGTGGTATCGATGGCCGAATCAGTTCGCCGGCCGTCCACTCGGAAAACAACCCCCATAGGAGGACCCATGAAAAAGACTGTGATGTTCACAATGGTGGCCGCAGTGATCGCGCTCGCCGTCGCGGTGCCGCTCAGCATCGGCTCGAGCCACCGCGAAGCACCACTGTCGTCGATCGATCCGACCGGCGACAACACCGACGTGTACGCGTTCACGGCCGAAGACGCGCAGGACGCGCTGACGATCGTCGCCAACTGGGTGCCGTTCGAGGATCCGGCCGGCGGCCCGAACTTCTACCGGTTCGACGACCGGGCGCGCTACTACCTGAACGTCGACAACACCGGCGACGGCAAAGCCGACATCCGGTATCTGTTCAAGTTCAAGACCGAGGTGCGGAATCCCGACTCGTTCCTGTATGCGCTGCCGGGCGTCAGTTCGATCGCCGATCCGAAGCTGAACATAGTTCAGACCTACAGCATCACCCGGGAGACGTTCAAGAACGGTAAGCGGAAGGGCTCGAAGCGGCTCGCGAACGGACTGCCGACCGCGCCGAACAACGTCGGGCCGAAGTCGATCCCGAACTACGACCAGGTCGCCGGCGAGGCGATCCAGAGCACATCCGGTGGCGTCAAGGTGTTTGCCGGTCAGCGTGAAGACCCGTTCTTCGTCGACCTCGGCAGCACGTTCGACGCGATCAACTTCCGTCCGGGAACCGGCACAGGAAACCAGGGCGGCGGTCGGGACGACCTCGCCGGCTACGGCGTTCACTCGATCGTGCTGCAGGTTCCCGAGGCGCAGGTGACCAAAGACCGCAAGCCCGTCAAGTCGCAGTCTGCGGGCAACGCCGTGGTCGGCGTGTGGTCCTCGACCGAACGGCGGCGGCTGCAGGTGACCGACTCGAGCCGATCCGGCCACGGCAAGTGGGTCCAGGTGTCGCGCCTCGGCAACCCGCTCGTCAACGAGGTGATCATCCCGCTGGGCAGGAAGGATCAGTTCAACCGCACGACTCCTGACCGCGACGCGCAGCTGTACGGAAAGTTCGTCGTCAAGCCGGAGCTGGCGGCGGTGATGAACGCCTTGTTCAACATCAATGCGCCCGAGTCGGATCGCACCGACATCGTTCAGGCCGTCCTACAGGGCCTGCCCGGCCTAAACCAGCAGGTTCCCGGAGCGAACCCGCCGGCGGTCGACACGCTGAAGATCAATCTGGCAACGCCGCCTGCCGCCACCCCGAACCCGCTCGGAGTGATCGGCGGCGACAACGCGGGTTACCCGAACGGCCGCAGGCTGTTCGACGACGTCGTCGACATCGACCTGCGCGTCGTCGCCGGTGTGCTCAAGGGCAACGCCGTGCCGCTCGGCGATGGTGTCAACGAGAACGACAAACCGTTCCCGGCGACGTTCCCGTATCTTGCGGCGACCCCGTCCGGGTTCGACGCGCAGCTCAAGCGCTCCGCGCCCGCGAGCCCGCCGATCCCCTAGAACCACTCGTCCAGCAGCGAGACGCCCGGCCGGTATGGCCGGGCGTCTCAGTCTCGATCAGAAAGGCCACCGATGCCGACCCGCCGAACGAACATCTTGCATCTCACACTCGCGCCGCTCGCGACATTCGCTTTACTGCTCGCGATCCTCGGCGCGCTGAACAAGGGCGAGGACGGCGGCTCCGCCGCGCCGGCCGCGACCGCCCGCACAACCGACGCGCGCATCCGTCAGCTCACGAACGCAACACGCCAGAGACCGCGCGACGTCCAGATACTGGCGTCGCTCGCCGGCGCGTACATGCAAAAGGTCAGAGAAACCGCCGACTCGTCGTTCTACCGCAGTGCCGACAAAGTCCTCGCGCGCGCGCTCGATCTGGATCCACGCGACCCGGGCGCGCTGGCCGCGATGGGATCGCTTGAGCTGGCCAGGCATCACTTCAAGCGCGGACTCGGTTTTGGGCGGCGAGCACTTGAACGGGCGCCGGGCGTAGCTCGTATTTACGGCGTCGTGGTCGACGCGCAGATCGAGCTGGGCCGCTACAACGCCGCCGCTCGCAGTCTGCAGAAGATGGTTGACCTCGAGCCGAGCCTGCCTTCTTACACGCGTGTCTCATACTTCAAGGAGTTGCACGGAGACCTACCGGGCGCGCTACGCGCGGCGGAACTCGCGGCGTCGGCCGGCGGCGAATCGCCTGACGCGTTTGCGTTCGCGCAGACGCTGGCCGGCAATTTGCGGTTCCAGCTCGGCCGGCTCGACGCCGCCGAGCGGGCGTTCCGAACCGTGCTTGCCCGGTCCGAGGGATACGGTGCCGCGCTGGCCGGTCTGGGCAAGGTCGAGGCGGCCAGAGGAAACGTACCCGGATCGCTGGAGGCCTTCCGCGCGGCGGCCGCGGCGATCGCGACGCCCGAGCACCTGGTTCTACTGGGTGAGGCGGAACTGGCCGCCGGACTGACCACGCCGGCCAAACGCCACTTCGCGATGGCGCGCGACGCCGAACAGACCGCGGCCGACAATGGTGAGAACACGTCGACCGAGCTGGCCGTGCTCGAGGCCGACCACGGCGACCCGCGGCGGGCCGTGAAACTCGCTCGCGACGCCTGGGCCTCGGCGCCGAGCGTGCGTGCGGCAAACGCGCTGGGCTGGTCGTTGACTCGAGCGGGCCGTCCAGACGAGGGTCTTGTCTGGATGCGCCGGGCGTTGAAGCTGGGTACGAAGGACCCGCTGTTTCTGTATCACGCCGGCATCAGCGCTCTCAGCGCCGGAGAAGACGCCGAGGCCCGCCGCTACCTGAGCGACCTGCTCGGCCGCAATCCCGGCTTCTCGCCGCTCTACGCGCCACGCGCCAAGCGCGCACTGGCGGCGGTCGAGACGAAATAGGTGATCGCGTCGGTCACCCAGGCGGCGGTGTGGCCGCCGGCGCGACGCCCATCACCACCTCTGACAGGCCATTTTTGCGGGCTCCGCGCCAGAGCAGCAGCTGCCGGCCCGGGACCGTGGCCGAAGGAGTTCCGGTCAGCGACCAGGCATCTCCCTTGTATACGAGCTGTTGACGCCAAGGCCCCGCTGCGCTCGTGGCGCTCATGCGCACAATGCGCTTCCCGGTGCCGAGCCACAGGCTGAACCGGTCGCCATCGCGTCGCAGCACCGGCGCCGAATCCCAGGCCTGATCCGGCGCGGCGATCTGGTGTTCGCGCGCGCTGCCGCCGGCCAAGCTGATCGCGCGCAGCGCAAACTTGGTTTTGCTGCCGGCGAGCGCACCGCTTCGGCGGCTAAAGACAACCAGCACATCGCCGTCGCCAGCGGAAATCGCCTTGAACAGCCCGATATGACCGGCGGCGATTCGGAACCGCCTGTCGTCGTTGGTGATCGGCGCCCGCGACGCGCGCCGGCGGACACGACCGCTGAGGTTCTGCCAGGTCGCCCCTTGATCGACCGACACCGCGTAGTACAAATCGTGGTCGCAGTATCCGGCGTCGACTGCGCATTTGCCCGAGAGCGAGGCTTCGGAGTACCCCCAGACCAGGTGCAGCCGCCCATCGGGACCGACCGTGGAGCGCGCGATCGCGAACCGGTTGCAGCCGCGCGGCCGGCCATCGCGGATGCAGGCCTTGGCGGTCGGGCCACCGTCGATCACCTTGCGCGGCGCGTCCCAGCCGCCACCGGCGGTCAACCGCAGTTCGATCAACGAGCCGGCGTCACCGCTGCCGTGCTGTCCGAAGAAATGGACGGTTCCCGCGGAGTCACGCACGGTTTCGAAATCGAACGCGCTTCCGCCGCCGATGTCGAGCCGGCGCTCGCGATCGAACGCGCCGATGTCTCCGGCCTTCGTGGTGTGGCGCCAATACGGCCCGTCGAGCTTTGAGCTTCGGCCCGAGAGCGTCCCACCGCCGTAGAGCACGTGAAGCAGGCCGTTGCCGTCGGCCGCCAGCGCCGGGACGTCATGACGATTCGTGTCGGTTCCGGTGGTGTCGGTGTTTCCACCCAGCGGCGCGCGATTCACGGTGGTCTTGTCGAGTATCTCCAGGTCCGATCGGCGCAGTCGCGCGAGCACCGTCTGTGAATCCCCGTTAAAGGCGGCGTACACGTCGTCACCGGTCTCGACGATCTGACTGTCGTGATACCAGACCGGATGACTCGAATGACCCTGTTTGCTGACGACGCGGAGCAGTTCGAGCGCGGCCGCGGGGTCGACGTCGCCGGCCGCCTGCACCGGCGCTACGCGGGCCGGCGAAGCCACGCCGGCGCCATCACGGCCGGCATCCGCGGACAGGCCCGCGATCGCAAGGCCCGAAGCGAGCGCTACGGCGGCGAGTGACTTGCGCCCGCGCCCACTCATGCCGGCGCCCGTCGATCGCTCCGGCCCGAGACCTTGAGGATCAGTGGACCGAGTACCGCCAGACCGAGCAGCCCGATCCAGAAGGCCGGTCCGATCACCCACGAAAGCATCCGCGCGAGGTCGTGCGCAAACGTGAAGTTCCAATCCCCGGAGTTCTCGCCAATGCTGACGTCGTTCTCGTCGGTCAGATCCAAAAGCAGGGGCGAGGCTCCCTTGCCGGTGAACGAGTTCGACGCGGCCGATGAATTGGTAACCGCGTCGCCGTCGAACTTGACGGCATGCCCGTTCATCCGCGTGAACCGATTCGCGCGGATCACCGCGCGACGTGAGTTGCGCACGCGCACACCGGTGAAGGCGCCCTCGATGCGATTGCCGATGATCCAGCTCGAGTGCGTCGGATTGTCGACGAAGACACCGAAACTGCTCGAGTCGACGATCTTGTTGCCGCGAATCATCGTGTCGCTGGTCGGCCCGTACAGGCGGATTCCGTAGTGGTGGCCGCTGATCACATTGTCGCGAATGGTTGTCCTCTGCGATCCGTCGATCGAGATGCCGACCCGGCCGTTGTCGCGTACGACGTTATTGTAAACCTGATTGAAGTTGGATGGGCCGTCGGCGGCCTTGCCGTCGTCGAGCACGATCCCGTGCCAGCCGTTTTTCTCGCTCAAGTTGTTGCGGATCACGTTGTTGACGCAGAAGCGTGAGAAGATGATGCCGTGCTTGCCGTTGTAGGCGGCGTAGTTGCGTTCGGCGAGAAAGTTGTTCGACCCGTCGTGTGGATCGAAGCCGTAGGCGAAGTTGCGCACGAACACGTTGTTGACCCAGCGCATGTCATTGGCGTGAAACGAGAACGCCCCGAAGACGTTGCCCTCAAATCGCGAGCGATATACGGTGCCGGTCCCGCCATTGGACTTACTCGGCCCGATCACCGCGACGCCCGAAACGCGCCCCTCGTAGAACCCGAGGTCCGAAAATGTCGTGTCGAACGAGTCCAGCCGGCCACGCCAGCGTACCGACACCGAGGCGCGGCCGTCCTCGAGGAACTTGTCGGGCCTGCCGGTGCGGGGATTCCAGGAGCGAATCAGCAGTCGCCGATTTCTGCGCCCGCGAAACCGCAGGCTCGCGTTTCGCGTGACCAGCGACGACCAGCCCGCTCGATCGCTCAGCAGTCGCAGCTCGCGAACGTCACGCGCCGTGATCGACAGCGTCGCGCCGTTGGTCACGAACACGGTGCGGCGGAGCTGCCAGACGCCCGGCTTGACCTCTTTTAGGTCGCGTGGCGCGCGCTTCGCGAGTTCGGCGAAATTCATGTCACGGGCGATAACCAGGGCGTCGATCCCGTTGTACTGCCGTCGCTGCACGCGCGCGCCCTTGTAGGCGTTGACCATGCCGGTCGCGCGGTCGAGTCGTTTGGCGGCGCGGTATCGCTGTTTGGTGTAGATCTTGAAGTCGCCCGCTGACGCCGCTGCCGACGCCGACGGCGGCGGCGAGGCGACGATCCCCAGTACGACAAACGCGGCGATCGTGGGACGCTTACGCACTGCTCGGCTCCGG
This sequence comes from Solirubrobacterales bacterium, assembly GCA_049276635.1. GTDB lineage: Bacteria > Actinomycetota > Thermoleophilia > Solirubrobacterales > JACPNS01 > JACPNS01. Next base: position 10,365 of record JBASWU010000124.1, read on the forward strand.
CGCGGGTTCCGCGATCTGCGGCGCCGGGTCGAGCTGCCGCTCGGCGCCCGTCTGTCCGAGACTGAATTGTTCGCCGAGCGTGGTGTGACCCTGACCCTCGGCCGTGTCGCGATCCTCTCGGCGAGTGATCCAGGCTTGTCTGTTCATCGTGAAAAACGTGTAGTACTTGATCACCGTCATCGCGACCAGGATGATCCCGGTCATCAGCGGCAGCAGGACCAGATTACGCGGGTTGTGGCGGAGATGGTCGAAGGCGCGGATACCACGCCCGACGACCAGCCAGCAGAGCCAGGCGCCGACGACCAGCCAGGCGCCGCGCGCCACCGCAAGTCCCGAAAGCGCGAAACCGATCGTCAGTGAAACCGGCGCCAGCAACCCCTGCAGCACCGAGACGCGCGTGATCAGCGGCTGTCGGAAGAGCCAGCCACGGAATGTCGCGCGCAGATAACAGCGGTAGGAGTTGCGCGACCAGCGCAGCCGCTGCATAAAGAATCCACGAGCGGAGTCGGGCATCATCGTCCAGGCCACCGCGTTGATCTGGTATGCGGTCTTGTAGCCCATGTTCAGACAGAGCCAGGTCAGGCGCCCGTCGTCGCCCGACACGCATTTGCGGCCGAGAAACGTCTCCTCGGTCAGTCCATCGAGTGACGCGAGCAGGACCTCGCGACGGTACGCGACGGTACGCCCGGATAGACAGGACACGCCGCCTTTTCGCGCCATCGCGGGAACATAGGTGAGGTATTTGGCGTCAAGCATCCAGTCGGCCGCGCGCCGCCAGACCGAGGAGCTGACATCCCAGACCCGCTGGCGTGTTCCGACTCCGCCGACGGTGGGATCGGCGAACGGCATCAGTAGATTCTTCAGGCAGTCCGGTTCCCAGAGAGTGTCCGAGTCGCTCAAGACGACGATCGGTTTCGACGCCGCGAGAATGCCGACCCTCAGTGAGTTTCGCTTCGCCGGATTATCGGTCGTGTAGTACCAGATGCGTGGATTCCAGCCGAGCGCGCGCTCGACGGTCCGCATCACGTGCGCCTCGTCTTCGGGGAAGACCATCACGATCTCGTCGGCCCCGGCCGCCAGCCACGATCGAATCGCGGCGATCAGGATCTCCGGGTCTTCACGGAAGGCGGGCGCGACCACGGTGACCGGCGAAGAGAAATCGTTTCGCGTCGGCCGGTAAAAGGAGGTGAGCACCCGGCGCGCGATCCAGACACTCCACGCGATCACTCCGAGAAAGCCGAAGGGCAGCCAGAAGTGCAGCAGCGGCTCCTCGTTTCCGGGGATGCGAATGCTTGCGAGTTGCGCGGCGAACGCCGCGGAGATTTGTCCACAGATTGACAACATCGGTGCTTCTTGGGTGCTTCTTGTTTGTCACGCCCGTGAGACCGTTTCCGGACTCCAGGCTCAGCGGGCGCCATATTGCCGAGAGGCGCCGCTGGAATCAATCTAATGCGATTTGAGTTCTACTCGTGTCGATACGGTTATCAGATGGTAACAAGGCGGTGAACGAGTCGCGAACGCCTGGGCGCGGGCAGGCATCGTGATCGCAAACGTTGTTCAAGGGGCATATTCGACCGGCGACGCTCGGCGGCCACAAACCTTTGCCCGCCTCGACGATGCTCTCCGAACCGCTGCCTTATACTCCCGTCGACAAACGGTCGTGCGAGGGAAGTTCGGTGTGAAACCGACGCGGACCCGCCACTGTGATCGGGTGTGTTCGTTGCACGAGGCCTCGGCCTCGGCCACTGGCAGGCGTCATCAGCCACCGGGAAGGCGCAACGAAAAGACCCGTCAGCCAGGAAACCTGACTCGGCCGATTCCTGACATAAACGATCCCTCGTGGAAAGGGGAAGTCACTCCATGAACACGTACCCACACGTGTTTTCCCGGCTTACGGCGATGTCGTCCCGCGGAAACACACACCTCTCACGCTCGCTCGCACTCTATGCACTTGCGGCGGCGTCACTGCTGATCGCGCTCGCTCCGGCGATGGCCAAGGCCGACGTAAACGCGCACGTTCGCATCGAAACCCCCACCGACACGCTGTTCAACGGCGATGTCACAACCGGCGACCGGCCGCTGATCTCGGAGGATCTCGGTCCCGGCACGGTCAACTTCTGCGACTCCGATGAGCCGGCGGGACCACCGGCCTACGCCACCCCGACCCACCCGACCGGCGGGCCGAACGCGAACTCCGCGGTACACGACGCCACGGCGCTGCTCGGCCTCACCTACGGCACCAGCGGCGGGCGGTACGGCTTTGGCGTGGCGATGTGCCGGATCGGTTCTTACGGAACGATCGACAACCTTCAGAGCTGGTCGGTGAAGATCAATAACCAGGGCCACCCGCAACCGGCCGGGTACGTCTCCGGTGACACGGTGCTCAAGGCCGGCGACGACGTGCTCTGGTACCTGGGCGGACCCAACGTCACCCGTACGCTCGATGTCGCGCTGCCGGCCGCGGTCGGCGCCGGGGCTGCGATCCGGGGCAAAGTCATCGTCTACAAGAACAGCGACGACAGCAAGGCCGGCTCGGTGATCGGCGCAAAGGTCGACGGTGGCGGCGGATCGGCCTCGAGCGTCCGCACCGACGGCGGTTTCACGATCAGCTTTCCGGAGGAGGGCACGTACCTGGTCGGAGCGACCGCACCCAACGCCGCCCGCGGCTCGACGATCGTCAACGTCTCGCCGGCGCTGCCCGGCGCGCTGATCAAGTCACTGGAGGCGCGGCGCGTCAGGCGTTGTAGCGAAAAATACGGTCGTTTGGCAAAGAAATCGCGCCGGTCCACGAAGCGGTATAGGCGCTGCATCCGCATCGTCAAGTCCAAGAAGGCCCTGGGTATCTAAGGGACCATCCCGGCAGGCGCAGGGGCAGTGATGAAGTCCGGCGGCGCCAACGCCCGCCCGAATGCGGTCCCGGCGGTTCGAGGCAACGTCCCGGCGCTCGCCGTCGCCGGGCTGGCGC
>JBASWU010000125.1:0-6385 GCA_049276635.1 Solirubrobacterales bacterium
TCGCGCGAGCGGTCACGGTGTGGACGCCGTCGCTTAAGGCCGCGCCGGGGGTGAAGGTCCAGCTGCCGGCGCCGTCGGTCGTGGTCGTGCCGATCGAAGTGACGCCGTCGTAGATCGTGACCGTCGAATTGGCCTCGGCCGTTCCGCTGATCGTCGGGGTGTTGTCGTTTGTAGTCAGCGCGCCCGGAGGGGTCGTAATGTTCGGGGCAGCCGGAGCCGCGGTGTCGATCGTGAAGTTTCTTGTGTTCGACTGCGCTCCGGTGATGCCGAGATACGTCGGGTACACGTAGACACTGTGGGCGCCGTCGCTCAAACTCGCACCCGGCGCGTAGGTCCAGTTTCCGGAACCATCGGCGGTGGTCGTTCCGTTGGACACGCCGTCGATGTACACCGCGATCGTCGCGTTGGCCGTTGACGTACCCGAGATCGTCGGGGTGTTGTCGTTGGTCAACAGACCCGCGCTTGGGACGGTGACCGCGCTGACCGGCACGATCAGCCCGCTCCCTGGATTGGTCGTGGTCCCCGAGTAGGCCGGGTCGTTCGCGACGGTCGGCGTCGCACCGCGGTTGCCATTGGTTCCCGCGCCGCCGGCAAGTCCGTTGCCGTTGGTCGCGGTACAGGCGACGCTGCTGCCCTGCAGGACGATCTTTCCGCCGGCGCCGCCGGCTCCCGGACCGGCCGTGCCGTTTCCGGGCAGGCTTCCCCCGTCACCGCCGGCGACCGTCGCTGACGTACACGCAACCGTGCCCGTGAAGCGAAGGTAAATCGCTCCACCGGCACCGCCGCCGCCGGCGCCTTCGCTGTTCGATGAGGAGTCGACTGCGTTCGCTCCGGTCGACGAAAATGTTCCCGCGCCCGACAGCGACGCGCCACGTCCCCAGACGATCCCCCCACCGATCGCGCCGTTGGTGTTGCCGTTGGCGTCACCGTCGCCCGATCCGCCGCCGCCGCCGAAGGTCATGTGGTCATAGAGCGAGTAGGTCAGTCCCGACCCGCCGCGGCCGCCGACGTCGCGGGCTCCGTCGCTGGGGATCGTGAAGCCGCCTTTTCCGCCGAGACCTCCGTGGCCGCCGCCACCGCCTCCGGAGTCGGCACAGTTACCGCCGCCGGCTCCGTGCGACTTGTTCCCGTAACCGCGAGGGTTCGTGCCGGACGTGCCGTAGAACGCCGGCAGCAGGCCCTCTCCCTTCCGGTTGTTGTCGCCGCCGTCGAGTTCAGTGCAACCGACCTGGGTCGTGTCGAGATTCGCCCCCCCGCGAAATCCGCGTGCGGCGGCCGTCACCGTTCCGCTTATGTTCACGACATCGTCAGCGAGAAACGCGATTATTCCACCGCTGGATCCGTTCCAGACCGGGGAGTTCAGAGTCCGGCCGCCGGCGACGGTCATCGTCGTGAACTCCGGCACCGCGACCACCTGCGCCCCGGTCGCGGCGTACCCGTAGACCAACGGCGCGGTGAGGTTGAGGGTCGAGCCGGCGACCGATGACACACGGGCCAATTCCCAGCTCCCGACCGAGTCGGTCGCGATGTCCAGTGGCGTCTGGTCGCCGCTGGCCGCGGTCCCGGTGAAGTTGGTCGACTGGTGAATCAGCACCAGCCGGTTAGCCTCGAACTGGGTCGCGGCCGCCGTGGCGGTACCGTTGCGAATCGTGCCGATCGTCAGTGACGTACTGCCGGCCGCCACGGCCGCGTTGACGGGAGCGACGTAGTTCAAAGTGTTCGTCCCGGCCGGCGCGGTGTAGGCGCCCTCGTGCCCGTCACCGAGCAGGAAGGTGTCCGGCTGAGCAAATGCGGTCGCCGAAAATGTCAGTGCCGCGGCGAGAACGATCGCGACGAGCACGAGAAGACTCGCCGCGTGGCGTCCATACCGATTGCTGATTGTCATGCCGTCTGCCAACTCCCCGTGCTCGTGTCGAGCATTGATCCCGGCGCGTGCCGTGTGTGGTGTCCTCAAACTTGTCTGGTCCTGGCGCCGCAGAATTCCGGTATCGACCGCAGCCGCGCGCCTCGCATACTCAGTCCTCTCAGGTTGTCGGCCGTTCGGACCAGCGGGTTTAGCATTTGAAATCCCGCCGCCGGTCGATTTTGGCGCGTCGCCGTACCTAGATTTTCCTAGGGTGCTCGACCCAAGGTCCAGTTGGCAGGCATTTTCGTTCGTCGTCGGTTGCGCGAACGCCGCGTCTCGCCTGACATTCATCCTTGAATCCATATTGAGTGAGCCTCCCTACAAGCCCCGGCGCGAATCCTTCGCCGCCGTCGCCATCCCTTGAATCGGCCGAGACCGGCCACTGCCTGTATAGAGACAAACGCCCGCCGCGACCAGGCCGCGAGACGCTTTCAGCGCAAACATCGACAAATGTTCGATGTCACTATCGGGTAGTGTCGGTAGTAGTCGCCGATCCGGTGCGCAGTAGTGAGGTCAGGGGGCCCGCGGAGTGACCGCTAGGTCACCTGGAGATGATCCGCGCCATCGTCACCCGCGCTCGATCGAAGACCGCCGGATCGCGGAACAGCTGGTACTGCATGTTCGTCCCCTGGCCGATCGCGTGCAGCTCGAATGCGACCTGATCCGGATCTTCGAAGCCGGCCTTCTCGGCCTGCTGGGCGAGAATCGATACCCACTGGTAAATGTTTTCATGGATCTTCTCGCGCACCGGCCCGGGCCGGTTGTCGAACTCCGCCGATACCGACGACCAAAAGCAGCCGCCCTCAAAGACCGACTCCTGCAGGTACGTGATGAAACCCTCAGCCAGCGCGCCGAGGCGTTCGATGCCGGCGGGCTTCTCGACCGCCGGCATGATGACCGTGCGGGCGTAGATCTCGGCTCCGGCGCCGATCGTCGCAAGCTGTAGTTCTTCTTTCGAGCCGAAGTGGCCGAACAACCCGCTCTTGCTCATGCCCAACTCTGAGGCCAGCCGGCCGATCGTCAGAGCCTCGAGCCCGTCGGTGGAAGCGATCTGAACCGCGTGGGCAAGGATCCGCTCGCGGGTCCCCGCACCCTCGGCGACCGGTGTCGCCGCCTGCGCCGTCTCGGTAGGCCCGCCCATCGGATCAATCATACCTCCGCACGAACGTTCGTGTGGGAGCCATGGTTGTGTTCTGCTGCGGTGGCTGGTTCGATCGCCCGCGGCCGGTTCGATCGCCGCCGCCATTTCAATCGCCGTCACCGTCGATCTTCGCTCGCAGCCGGGAGACCTCGGCGCTGAGCGATTTGACCGCCGCACGCAACTGAGCGATCTCCGTCGAGAGGCCGTTGCCGGCGGGAGCCGTGATGCGATCGATCGCGGTGGAGTCGAGCCGCGGCCGATCGGCGTCCGTTTGAGCGGATCCGTCGGCGATTTCGACCGGGGATTCCGCGCCGGCGTCGCCAAGCATCTGCCGGTAACGCGGTTGCTTCTCGCCCGGCCGGCGTTCGAGCGATCTCACGAATCGGCGGTCAGTCAATTGGTCGAGCACCGCCTCGATCGCGGCGAGGTCCTCGAAATCACCGAGCCGCTCGGTGCGCTGCTTCAGTTCGCCCGATGTCTGGTCGCCTCGCAGCAGCAACACACTGAGGACCGCTCGCTCGTTGACGTCGAGACCGAGCGTCTCGGTCACGAGGTGCCGGTACTTCGACGAGCGGCTTCCGTGGCCGCTGGCGACACGCGTAAGTTCTCGCCGGTGCAGAAGTTGCAAAGCGTCCTGGATCTCCGTCTCGGAATATTCGACCACCGGGTCACGGTTGGTCGACTGGTTACAAGCCAGCCGCAGTGCGTTGAGCGTGAGCGGGTAGGCGTCAGGCGTTGTGCGCTGTTTTTCCAGCAGGCAGCCGAGAATTCGCTGTTCGATCGGGGTCAAGTCGTACACGCAGTGCCACGATACCGCGACGCGTCGCGGCCATCCCCGCGGCCCCGCCCAAACCATCCGCAACATTGCGCATTTGTTACGCGACCAAGAGAAGCATCAAACGGCAAGTAACCTTCGCGCCAGCGATTTATTCTTTGCACCGGGGAGGAAAGTAAGTGGTAAGCAATTCACGTTTTGTAGGTCTGGTCGCGGCGCTCATGGCACTCGGCCTGTTCGCCGGCTGTGGAGACGACGAGACCGAAGGTCCGTCGGGCGCCACCGCGAAGGTCAAGATTTCGTCCGACATTCAGTTGACCGCCGACGAAGACAAGTCAGCGTTCAGCAAGACCGAGGTAAGCGGCAAACCCGGCACGGTCAAGATCACTATTTCCGTGCCGGATGACGCCAAGGGCCAGCACGGCGTCGGCATCCAGGGCGGTGTCTACAAGCAGCCGGTCGACGGCGCTCCGGTGAAGCCCGGCCTCAGCACAAGCCTGACGGTCGACCTCAAGCCCGGTGAGTACACGATCTTCGACTCATACAAGAAAAACCGCGACAAAGGTTACGAAACGACTCTGACCGTCGCCAAGTAGCTCGCGGCGCCAGGCCGCTCCAAAGACCGTGCTCCGCATCGGGGCGCGGTCTTTTTTGCGCTCGCGGGCGGACGCACACGGCGGCCAGCTAGGCCCAGAGTTTGATCGCGGCGATGATGACGCTCATCATCACGAGGATCACGACGGCTAGCTGCATGACGATCCAACTGCGCGGCATAGTGCGGGATCCTAAACGGCTCGCCCGGCGATCTGTAAAGGCGGGATCACCCGCACGGTCGACCGGCTGTCGTATGATCCCCAGATATCCGACCCCACGTCCAACACGCGAGGTAAATGAAATTGATCAACACAATCATTGTCGGCACCGACGGATCGGACACCGCGTCTCAGGCAGTCGTCCAAGCAGGTGAGCTGGCCGAGAAGCTCGGCGCGTCGCTCGTGATCGTCAGCGCATTTGATCCGGTTCCCGAGGGGCGGCTAAAGAAAGAGCGTGTCGAGGCGCCGGCCGACGTCGAGTGGGCGATCAACGAGCGTGAGGATGTCGACTCGATGCTTTCACAGATCTCGGCCCCGCTGCTCGAACGCGGCGTCGAAGTTCGTACGGCGGCGCGCCAGGGCAACCCGGCCGACGCGATCCTCGACGTCGCCGAGGAAGAGCACGCAGACTTGATCGTCGTCGGCAACAAGGGCATGGCCGGGGCGCGGCGCTTCCTGCTGGGCAGCGTGCCGAACAAGATTTCGCACCACGCGCCGTGCTCGGTGCTGATCGTCCGCACCACGTAGCGCCCGCGGCGAACTCTTGTTAAGGCGTCGGCGCGACCGGCGGTGCGGCCGGCGGCGTGACCGCGCGGCCGGCGTCGACGAGACCCCAGCCGTAACGGGTGTCGAACCCCGGGAAACCGAGGTCGCGAGCGGTGGCGGCCATGTGCTCGGTAAGCGCGGCCGGGGTCGGATCGGGACCGATGATCCCACTGGCGATGATCAGCGCCGCGGTGCCCGAGACATGAGGGGTCGCCATCGAGGTGCCCTGGTATCCGCCGGGCAGACCGAAGCGCCGCAGACTGCGTCCGAAGGTGATCTGATAAATCGGTGACGGCTGGCCATTGAAGCCGCAGTTCTCGCGATCGGTGCTGCCTCGGCGCAGGTCGACCACGCCGGAGTCGGCGCCGCCGCCGGGCGCGACGAGGTCGAGACCGCTGCCGACATCGGAGTAGTCGGCCAGGCAGCCGTGGATCGTGGTCGCGCCGACGGCCAGCGCGTAGGGGCTGCGCGCCGGATAGGCGACTCGGCGGGCCGCTTGGTTACCCGCCGCGGCGACGACCAGCGACCCTTTTTGGCGGGCATAACGCATCGCCGAGACGATCGTCGGCAGGTCACGGCTGCTGAGCCGAACGTCGAACTCGACCGAGAGATTGATGATGTCGGCCCGTTTTCTCGCCGCGTACCGGATCGCCCGGGCAACGGTCATCTCGTCGCCGAGTCCGGCTCCGTCGAGCGCGCGGATCGGCATCAGCGTGGCTCCGTATGCCAGGCCGGCAACGCCGATGCCGTTGTTGGTGTCCTGCACGATCGTCGACGCGACGTGGGTGCCGTGGCCGTTGCGGTCATTGGCGTGACGGTCGCGGTCGATGAAGTCGTACGCGCCGGAGATGCTCGCGTTCGCGAGGTCCGGCGACCGGCGGTAGCGGCCGACCGACTCGTAGGCGACGCCGGTGTCGATCACCGCGACAACCGCGCCGCGCCCGCCATCGAGACCGAGGTCGCGCAGCCGCCCCCATGCCGGCAGGGCGTTGACGCCGTAATCGCCGACCAGGTTCCATTGAATCTTCGACCAGTCGCCCGGCACGCCCTTACCGGGATCGTTGGGGACGAACGCATCGCTGACGCGCACGGTGTAGTTGGGCTTGACGTAATCGACGCCCGGGCTCTTGGCGATACGTCCGGCGGCATGCTTGAGCGACTCGCCGGCGCGCGGCTCGACGACGACGCTGCGCGGTCCGCCGGCC
>JBASWU010000126.1:0-3287 GCA_049276635.1 Solirubrobacterales bacterium
GCGGTGAGTTTTCGCGGCGTCACGTTTAGCTTCCCCGGCGCCCAGCGCACGGCCCTCGAGGACGTCAGCTTCGAAGTCCCCGCCGGCAAAACCGTGGCAATCGTCGGCGGCACGGGGTCCGGCAAGACGACGCTGGTGTCGCTCATCCCCCGGCTCTACGACGTCTCCGCCGGATCGATCTCGGTCGACGGACTCGACGTGCGCGACGTCGATGCATATGACCTGCGCGGCCAGATCGCGTTCGTCGCCGAAGATAGCTTTCTGTTCTCGGCGACGCTCGCCGACAACATCGCCTACGCGCGCGACGACGTGACCGACGCCGAGATTCAGCAAGCTGCCCGGCGAGCCCAGATCGCGGCGTTCATCGAGACGCTCCCCGACCGCTACGAGACAGTCGTCGGCGAACGCGGGATCACGCTCTCGGGCGGCCAGCGCCAGCGTGTCGCGATCGCCCGCGCCCTGATCGCCGATCCCCGCATCCTGATCCTCGACGACGCCACGTCGAGCGTCGACGCGCAGACCGAATCCGAGATCAAGCGGGCGTTGCGTGAGGTGATGCTCGACCGCACGACGTTCGTGATCGCTCACCGGCTGTCGACAATCTCGCTCGCCGATTTCATCGTCGTGCTCGAAAACGGCGGCGTCGCCGATGTCGGCACGCACGAGGAGCTGCTCAAGCGCTGTCGGCCATACCGCGCGCTCGCGACCAAGGGCATGCCGGAAAGTGTCTTTCTGACGCGCAAGGACCCGGTCCTCCCCGGCGCCGAGTTCGCCGGCCTATGACCCGGCACGCACGAAACTTCGTGGCGACCTGGCGGCGTCTGCGCGATGAGCGGACCGGCCAGCGGCGCCTGCGCGAACTGGTCGTGCTGCTGGGCCCGTATCGCTGGCGAGTGGCGGCGATGTTCACCGCGCTTGGGCTGGCGATCGCCGCCGGGCTCGCGCCGCCGCTGCTGGCCGAGGCCGCGATCGACCGGGGTATCAAAAGCGGTGATGCCGGCGTGCTGCGGACTGTCGTGATCCTTTTCGTGATCAGCGCCGCGGTGTTGTGGGCGGCTACGTACCTACAGACCTACCTGACCGGATGGATCGGCCAGCGCGTGCTTCAGGACCTGAGAATCCGGGTCTTCGACCATCTCCAGAAGCAGTCCGCCGGGTTCTACTCGCGGCGCAAGACCGGCGTGCTCGTCAGCCGCTTGACCAACGACGTCGAGGCGCTCGATCAACTGGTCACCAATGGAGCGGTGACGCTGTTGCAGTCGACGATCACGCTGGTCGCGATGTCGGTGATCTTGCTGATCAAGGATGTTCCACTGGCGCTCGCCTGTTTCGCCGTGTTTCCGCTGGTCGCCGGCGCGAGTTTTGTCTTTCGGATTCTCTCGACCGACGTCTACCGCGCCACGCGCGAGCGGATCGCCGCTGTCACCGCATACCTCCAAGAGACGATCTCGGGCGTTGCCGTGGTTCGCGCCTACGGCCGCGAGGACCGTCACGTCCGCGAGTTCACCCAGCTCTCGGCCGCCAACCGCGACGAAAACATGAAGTCGGTGTATCTGAACGCCGGCTACTTCCCGGCGATCGAGTTTCTGTCGTCACTGGCCCTCGCCGTGATTCTGATCTTCGGCGGATACCGCGTGCTCGAGGGCGACCTGCTGATCGGAACGCTGGTGCTCTTTGCCGGGTACATGGCGAACTTTTTCGACCCGATCCAGCAACTTTCCCAGCTCTACACGCAGTACCAGTCGGGGATGGCGGCGATGGACAAGATCTTTGATCTGCTGGCCGAACAGCCCGACGTGTTCGATCGGCCAGGCGCGGCGACGCTGGGACCACTACGCGGCGAGGTGGTGTTCGAAAACGTCTGGTTCAGCTATGCCGCGGTCAATGCCGATCGCGGCGCCGACGATTCCGGTGTCAGCGACGTCGCGGCTTCGGCCTGGGCGCTCCGGGAGGTCAGTCTGCGGATCACGCCAGGCGAGACTCTCGCCTTGGTCGGCGCGACCGGCGCCGGCAAGTCGACGTTCGCCAAACTGGTCCCGCGGTTCTACGACCCGCAACGCGGGCGCGTACTGATCGACGGACACGACCTGCGTGAGATCGACTCGGGCTCGCTGCGCCGCCAGCTCGGCTACGTGCCGCAGGAGGGCTATCTGTTCAGCGGCACGATCGCCGAGAACATCTCGTTCGGGCGTCCGAACGCGACACGCCGAGAGATCGAGGATGCGGCTCGCGCGGTCGGCGCCTACGACGCGATCGCCGGGCTCGCCGGCGGCTTCGACACGGTCGTCGGCGAGCGCGGCAGCCATCTCTCGGCCGGCCAGCGGCAACTCGTCGCGTTCGCCCGCGCTCTGATCGCCGACCCCCGGTTGCTGATCCTCGACGAGGCCACCGCCAGCATCGACGTCGGTACCGAGACCAAGATCGAGGAGGGCCTCAAGCGACTGCTCGCAGGCCGAACGGCGGTCGTGATCGCGCACCGGCTCTCGACGATCATCAACGCGTCGCGGATCGCCGTGCTCGACGACGGCCAGATCGTCGAACTCGGCACCCACGACGAGCTGATCGTCGCCGGCGGGCGATACGCGCGGCTCTACTCAACCTGGGAAAGCCAGGCGGCCTAGACCCCGGCGTTTAAGCGACGCGACGTTCGCCGGCGTCAGGGTCGAACGGGTAGAACTCGACACCGGTGCTGCGCGCGAACGCCGGCGCGCCGCTGTTGGACTCGCCGATCACGACGAGCGTGATCTTGTCGCGAAGCAGGTCGATCGCGGCGCGGCGTGCCTCGCCGATCGCGTCTCCACCGCGAGAGATGTTCGCGTAACCGTCGGTGACGAGCGCGATGATCGGCCGCAATTCCGGGTTGCGCCGCAACTCGCGCCGCGCCGCCGCGTGAGCGACGCGAATCCCCTCGGCCAGCGGCGTGGTGCCGCCCGGGTCGATCGTGTCGAGACCGGCGAGCACCGCCGCGTGATTGCGCGACGGCGGCGCGACCAGTCGCGCCTCACGGCCGCGGAACACGACGAGACCGACGCGATCGCGCTTGCGCCGGGCGTCGGAGACGAGTCCGGCCAACAGCGCGCGCAACTCGCCGGAGCGCCCGTTTTGCAAGACGGAGCTACTTGCGTCGACGACGCAGAGCACGAGATTTGCGTCGCGCCCCTCACGCACCCGAGCGCGCAGGTCGTCGTCGGTGATCGTTTCGGGACCGCCGCCGACCAGCCTGCGCGTGACCGCCGCTCGCGCGGTGGCGATCACGTCGAGGTCGGAGGTGTCGGGCGTCGCCCGCG
>JBASWU010000127.1:0-3936 GCA_049276635.1 Solirubrobacterales bacterium
GCGGATCTCGTGCTCGCGCGCGACCGCGAGGCCTCGATCGTCAAGGCCGCCGCCGGCAGGCCGCCGGCCTCGCTGATCGAAGCGGCCGCCGAGATCGACGAGACGCGCACGATGCTGAGTCGCAACGTCAGCGAGGACTTGACCCTGCAGGCCTTGAGTTTCCGGCTCGACCGCGTGCTGGCCGGAGTCTGACCGGCGGCAGGACGGGGCCTCGTCACCGTGACCGGCTACACGCACCTGCCGGTCGACTCAACGGCGCTCCGCGGTCGTTGTCACCCTTGAGAAGTTTTCGCGCGGCGGCCAGATCTGCGGCAACCCCGTTCGTACAAGGTATAGTCCGCACTCGTTTTGGACTTGATTTATCGCCTCGGCGCTGCCATCCTGAAGCCGTGACAATCGAACTCGGCACTTGGCGACCCACTGCCGTGGGTTTGGCCGTACTGGTCTGCGCGCTTTTCTCGGCGCCGGTCGCCCCGGCCGCCGCGGCCGACTTTTCGGTTGATCCCGAGTCTCACGATTTTGGCGGCAACCCGATCGAATCGATCGAGCCCGCTCCCAGCTCGCCACGGAACTTTCGCGTGACCAATGCGGGCTTGGTGTCCCTGTCGATCGCGACGGTGACGCTGGCCGGACCCGACGCTGATCAGTTCGTCTTCTCGTCCCCGGAGGTCGTGGGCGACGCCGACACCTGCTCGGCGAAGGTTCTGCTGCCGGGCCAGTTCTGCGACGTGTCGATCCAGTTCGATCCGCAGGTGGCCGGAGTCAAGAGCGCGATTCTGAGATTTACCCATGACGGGGCCGGCGGTAGCTCGGACGTCCCGCTGACCGGGCGCGGAACCCTTTCGTCCGTACTCGCCGATCCGCTGGCGATCGCGTTTCCGAGCCGTAACGTGGACCTCGGCCCGGCCGAAGCCCGTACGGTGACGATCACCAATACCGGCGCGGCGAAGCTGACTTTCTCGGCTGTGCCGGCGTTGATCGGCCCCGACTTGGGGGAATTCCGCCTCGCGGCGGGTCAGACCTGCGTGACGCAGCAGAACTCGGATCTCGAGCCGGGCGCGTCCTGCACGGCCGAGATCGGCTTCGACCCGGCCACCGTCGGTGCCAAGACCGCTTCGCTTCGGCTCTCGTACAACGGCCCCCTGGGACTGACCGATATCGCGTTGACTGGATCCGGCACGCGTCCGGCAGTGTCCTCCTCATCGGCCGGCCTGACATTTTCGCCGCGCGAGGTAGCTTCCGGGGCGAGTGATCCGCAGACGGTCACGATCACCAACGTGGGCTTGGACGACCTCGAGGTCACCGGCGTCTCGATCGTAGGGCCCGCGCCCGGCGACTTCGCCGTCACCGGCGAGGACTGCACGACCGCCGGTCAGATCGCGCCAGTGAACGGATCATGCTCCGTGGACGTTGCGTTCGATCCGACGGTCCGCGGGCCGCGTTCGGCGGCGCTGCAACTTACGCATAACCCCGCCAACGCCGCCGGGAACGTGACCACCTCGGTGACTCTTTCCGGTGCCGGCAGCCAGCCCGAGTTCGGCGTCTATCCGGCGGAGCACGTCTTTGCCGGCACCGCGGTCGACGCCGGCCCGAGCGTCCCGCAGTTCTTCCGTGTGGAGAACGTCGGCTCTGCGCCGATGCGCGTGGGCACCGTTGCGCTGACCGGAGCAAATCCCGGAGAGTTCGTCGTGGCCAGTGAGTTCTGCACAGGCCGCACACTCGCTCCGGACGGGTTTTGCGACGTGGAGATCGTGTTCGACCCGTCCAGCACGGGCGCCAAGACCGCGAGTCTTCACTACACCCACGACGCTCCCGGCGGCGCCAGCGACGTTCCGCTGTCGGGCACCGGCACCGTGTCGCCGCCGGACCCGCTGCTGACACTGATCGCGAAGCTCGTCAAGCCCGAGAAATTGACCAAGCTGCGCGCCCTGACCTTTTCGGTGCTCTGCCCGAGGGTCGTCTGCAGCGTGACCGGCAGGGTCGATCTGATCCTTCCGCGCAAGGGCCGGCGGACCTACCGCTCGACACTCGGCTACAAGCGCGTCTCGACGGCGAAGGGCAGCGGCCGCAAGCTCGTGTTCAAGCTCGCCGGCGGCCAGCGCGTAGCGCTCGCGCGTGCGGCCGCGCGCAAGCGCCGCGTCTCGGCCGAGGCGGTGTTTACCGCATGGTCGCTCTATCACAGCGACAACAGCGCGAAGCTGAAATTCCGCCTGCGCTGACGCCGCCGGCCGATCGCCGTCGCGCCGACCCCCTCGCAGCGCCGGCGAGATCATCGCGCGCCGCGCGCAGTCCGCGCACGTGAAGTATTCTCGGCCGACCGCGACCGGTGGCGATTCGAGTCGTCTGCCACTACGATTCGCCCAAGCGCCGACGTAGCTCAGTTGGTAGAGCACTTCACTCGTAATGAAGGGGTCCCCAGTTCGAATCTGGGCGTCGGCTTTAACTCACGAGCGGGTTAAGTTTCAGGGCCGCGATGCACGTCCCAGGCGGCCATATAGGTGAGCGCTCCACCACGTTCGTAGGTGTGCTCAACACGCTGGCCACGCGGAGTTCCTGGGGCCGGTGACAAGGTCTCATGAATTCGTTGCCGTGCCTGAATCGAGGGCTTCTCGTCGGCCGAGATCACGTACTCACCGGGGTGAAGCAGCTTGCCGTCCCAGCGTCGTTCATAGAGATCGAGAATTCGGCCGGCCTTCTCGGCGAAGTCGGGGTCGGTCGGGAAGATCCAGGAGCGGTAAAGCCAGGGGCGGATCGCGTCTTCTCGGAGCCAGCGCACGATCGTCGAAGCTGACGCCTCACAGATCCCGCGCTCGATGACGAGGCGATGGACGTCACAGCCGCTGAGCGGCGCGAAAGCGGCGTGCCCTTGCCTGGGGGCTCGCAGGCGACTGCTTTGACTTGGGCTACTTCTTCCGGGGGAAAACGGCGCGGCCGGCCGGCGCGCTCCGAGTCCTGTAATCCGTCGAGCCGTCGCTCACAGAATCTTCGTCGCCATTTCGCGACCGTGTCCACGGTGCAACGGTTTTACACCACTTCACGCATTCTTCTGCTCCAGCCGTTCCAGGACTTGCTCGGCGTGCGGTAGAAAGCGCCGGCCGCCTCGTACACCGCCGCCTCCCGCTCCACGTCGTACGTGTGTGAGATCAGGTCGCGGGCTTCTCCGAATTGAAACCAGGGTCGGAGATCAGCCCGTGGCGGGCCGCCATGCGGAACAACTCTTTGCGGGAGCGGGGATGATCGGCGTTTTCAGGAGCGCGGTTTTCGCGTATCCACCGCTCAATGAACTTCCAGCACTGTTCGTAGGCCACCTCGAAGTTCTGAATCACCCCGGCCCGCAGATCCGTGCTGGGCGCATCGATCTGCTCATCCGCGACGTTCACGGAGCGCCGCAACGCGTCGATCGCATCAAGTCGATCGCATCAACCAGACTGTCGAGCGCCAACGGCATCCGTCAGTACCCTACCCGTCGAGTCCGCCGCCGCATCCCCGTCGCCGCTTGCCGGCGTATGGCGGCCACGTCAAGCCTGGGCGGCGCCTTCGCGTCGGCGCTCGCCCGATTTGCGCCGCCACTCGACACCGCGCTCGGCGCTCTGCTTCGGAGGAGCGGTCGACGTTCAATCCAGGGTGACGGGTAACCTCCGGCTCGTGCCGGGCGTAGTCAGCGAGTTGAGAGATGTTGAGCTGTCTGAGGTAGAGGCGGTCGTGGGATCGCGGTCCTTCAAGCGCGGGCGCGGATACGCGCGCGGCGACAGGGTGGCCTCGATCGAGTGGGATCCGAACGCGGAGACGTTGACCGGCTCGGTGGTCGGCGAAGGGGCGCTCTACAGCACCGCCGCGTTCTTCGCCGCCGACCACGACGGCGCGCTGGCGTTTGGTGACGGTGAGTGCAGCTGTCCGGTGGGGCACAACTGCAAGCACGTGGCGGCGATCGTGATC
>JBASWU010000128.1:0-7244 GCA_049276635.1 Solirubrobacterales bacterium
TTGACCGTCTGGGGTGGTCTTGGACTTGAGGCGATCCAGGGAGTCGTAGGCGTAGGTGCTCTGGCCGGCGGGTGACGTGTCGCCGGTGGTGCGGCCTTGGGGGTCGTAGGTGAAGCTGCGAGAACCCGGGGCGGTGAGCATTTGGTTTAACGCGTCATAGGTGTAGGGCTGGGAATCCTTGACTCAACCACGTACGCCTGCTTCGTCACTCGCAGATGGGAACGCGACGTGACCCGTCGCCGCTATCGAGTCGGTCCGATCTCATACAGGACTTGAGCATCAAATTTGACGTCACCCCCATCCGCAGATTCCGGGTCCAAAAGAACGTTGATGACTTCCACGACCGAAGGCCGGACGGGGCGTCGCCACTCGTGGAACTCGCCTTCCCACCTGTCCTCCACTCGTTCAGCGGATAAACGATGCGCTGCAGGCGGAGCGGTTAGCAATCTGCTGTCGGCAAGATCGAATAGCGATGCAACCGATGCGCGGCCGGCGAGAGGATCGCGCACTACTCCGACCGGGAGCACAACGATCCAGGCGCCTCCGTGTGCCACCAGCTGATCGACCAGCTCGTCAGCGATAACTATCCAGTGGGCATCGCCCGGTGCAGGCGGTGACTCGACACACAGGTCCAGGTGAACGTGGTCATCGACCCGCATTTCGAATATCACCGACCAGTCGTTAGCCATAGTCACACCGCCCATCCATGCTTACGGAGCCTTCTACGTTGTTTATTAGTCAAGCTTCCGGACTAGCGGGGTCGGTTCCACTAATTCGATTCTTTGAGCGATTCGAGGCCCAGGCTTAACACGCTCTTGAGAATCCCCGGGGCCATTCAAACCTCAAGTGGCGCGGCCGCCCATTTGATTTCCCCGGACTCCTCGCAGCATCGAAACGATGACCAGACAAATAGAAGGCCGATAGCGGCGAGGAGAGTTTCGATAACGAGGCGCTCACCACCTGCTTCAGCTACAGCACGCGCGATTGGTTCGCCTTCAGTCAGACGACCGACGAGCACGTCCAGGCATCTCCGATTCGGAAGATCCGCGACGCATTCTGCGGTGATCAACATGTCATCAAGAAAGTTGAGGCTGTCCAAGATTTCAGTCTCATCACCCGTCAGGCCAGCTTGAACTGAGTGAAGCACACCTGCAATGTCACAAACGGCAGGCGGATCCGGTGCCACGACATATCCGGTTGGAATCATGGGAACTGCTCGCAGCCGCGCATCAGAAATGTCGCGAACCCACTGGATGCGTCCGTCCTGCGATCCCACTCGATTCTCCCCCGAATCGAGCTCAAACCACGTCGTAAACCACTCAGCGAACTCTGTAGCTGGATCTAAGCGAAGGGCGACAAGGTATGCGGATGGTGCTTTCTCATTCAAATGATCGGTCTCAGTCAAACGAGCGGTTTCCCCAAGGCCGAGTCGATCGCGCGTGTGTGAGCATCAGGCGATGTCCTCTTGACATCTCTTCTCGTACTCCTGCAGAAACACTCGAACTGCATCCTCGTCGCGCTCGACTAATGAGTCGCTGTGCTGACTATTTCTAACTAGCTCAGGGTAACCCCAGCGCGCGGCCCAGCCGAGTGACGCCGCGCCACCCGAAGCATCAACACCGTCGATAAGGACGAACTCCCAGTGGGGCGGAAAACTTGGGAAATCGAACTCAAGCAACCCCACGGGTATCCAGTCCGGCAGCCCGTAATCGTTCTTTATGAGGACGGCCATCACTCCTTCGAATACGCCCATACCTAGGGCAACATATCTCGCGCCAATCGTCACCTCAAAGCGACTCTCGGAGGTCCAAAAATTACCCCGGGTGCTCGGGCCTAGCTCAGACCCATGATTTCGAACACATACGCCAATCACATCAACCTCCGACGAACTTGAAATCGTCCACGGCGCCGGTTACTTGGTTGCGGACGTAGTGGATTTCGACGCCATTTACGTTCTGTGACCACTTCCACCAGCCCTCCGCCCCCGGCCAGCGGGGATATTTTGTCAGAACGGTGCCAACTTGAGGCTCAGGTGCCGAACCGAGCTGTGCCCCAATGGCATTCCGATCGTGAATGTCGCATCCGTTGAATGGCCGGCGATTGGATCGGAAAACGTTTCGTCGAAGGTCGGACTGAATTGGAGATCGGCGCAACCGGTAGTCGGATACGCCGACGACGACCGCGAACTCGTGTTGTCATACGCCTTGGCGGTCGAGGTGGCGGAATAGGCGCTCGTCGGGCAGCTGCTCGGGTTTGTGACCAGCGGATACTCGGAAGCACTCGGCCATCCACCCATGCTCATCGTGAGTTCCGTCAGCGCGAAAGCCGCGCCTGTAGACGTCACACGAGGAATCTTGGCGAAGCGAATCCGCTGTCTTGGCTGATTGGTCCGCATGTTGTCGAGGCGGAGCGAACCCTGCGCGACGACCGTGCCGCGGTCGCCATCGACTCGAAGCGTGATCGCGATTCCCGCGACATCGATCGGCGAGGGAGGCGCGGTCATGAATAGATCGCCGAACGCCGTCACCGAGCCGAGCGCCGACGCGCTGACCGTTCCTATCTGGCTTGAGGGGTCACAGGCCCCCGCGGCGGCGACGGCGAGCGGGCACGGAGTCGAGATTGCCCGCGGACCGACGTTCAGGCCGCGTGGCAACGTTACGGCTAGCGATTTGACCTCCGGGGCGCCCGGGAACGCGAACGAGAAGTTCAGATCGGGATTTGCGCCGGCTGCCGTGGTACTAGGACTGAGCGCGAACGAGTTGGTGAACTCGGCTCTCGCATTTCCCGGAGCCGCGACCGCCGCAAGCACGGCCACAGCCGTCGCGAGACGCAAGATCGAAATGAGCGGCCGAGCCGGAGATTCGAGTGGTTGCATCAAGAAGCAGGAAATTGCTCCGACCGCCCAAAGGGCATGCCGGATTGCGCCGAGGTCTGATGAGTAGTGAGTATGCGGACCGCACGGAAAAAACTCAAATCAAAATCTCAACCCAACGCGAACATCCCGAGCCAGTCAGTTGACTAACTGTTCGCGCTTCGTGTCGGCCGCCTCCCGCGGCACTTTCCCAGCGGTCGCGCCGGCCCGGCGTCAGTCGCTGAGCCGGCCGATGCGTGCGGCGAGTGTGTCGGGGTCGATGAAGCCCTCGATCACGTCGGCGCGGCCACGATACAGAATGACCATCGACGGTGTCTGGGTGAGATCCGCCGCCTCGGCGATGCCGTCGTATCTCGACTTGTTCGAAATCCTCTCACGGAAGATCACGAGCTTGCGCCGCTCCTTTTTGACGGCCGCCAGTGACTGGTCGACACGCCGGTCGTCCTTGCCGCGCGGTTCCCAGAAGAAGATCACAACTTCCTTGCCGCGACGGCGGGCGACATACACATCGAGCGGAACGCCGGCCTTTTTGGCCGCCGCGATCAGCCGCTTGCGGCGCTTGGCCCGGCGCTCGGCGGCGGTCGGCTTTGACTCGCCCGTAGCGCCCGTCGCGGCGCTCGGCCCAGATGGCCCGGTCTGCCCGGTCGTCGCGCCGGTCGGCGCCGGCGTGGTCGGCACAACCTCCTCGGTTGATTGACTCGAGGCGTAAAACATGTAGCCGCCGACCAGGATGGCTCCGATCAGTGCGATCAGCACCGGACGTGAAATCTGAATATCGCGCATTAACGGATGTTTCTACGAGCGGAGGCCCGTCACCTTCCCAACTGGCACATCGTCAATAAACCCCGGAACCTTGATCACGGGGGCGTTGAGTGCCAACCCTCGCCCCGACAGAGGGACGCGCGCCTGGATTTATGCGCGATCAGTCGTTGAGCCAGTCATCGAACTCCTCGTCGTCGTCGAGCTCGGTCTCCGGCTGCATTTCGACTAGATCCCGCGCGGCGAACTGATCTTCGTCGGGGTGCACGCGAAGGGCGATGTCGCCGTGGCCGAAATCATCGAGCGGCCAGTCGCTGGTCAGCTCGGCGGCCACGCCAGAGTCGCGCAGCTGCTGGCAGAACGCCATCGCGACGGTCAATTGTTCGTAGTCGGCGACGATCGGCCAGCGATCGAAGGTCGCGTCGCCGACGTGCAGCACGACCTTGCTGGTGCGCCGAACTCGCCGGCGCTCAAAGAGGCCCACCGCCGCTTACTCCGGCGGTGCCGCGGCTTCCGGCGCCGGCGTAGCGGTGTCAGGCGCGGGCGCTGTCGAAATCAGCTGAAGATCGCGGATCTGCCGTTCGTCGACGCCGGCCGGCGCTCCGGTCAGAGGGTCGGCGCCGGTCGCGCTCTTGGGGAAGGCGATCACGTCGCGGATCGACTCGGCGCCGGCGATCAGGGCGACGAGACGGTCGAGGCCGATCGCGAGTCCGCCGTGTGGCGGCGCGCCGTACTTGAGCGCTTCGAGCAGAAAACCGAAGCGCTCGGCGGCCTCGGCTTCGCCGATGCCGATCACATCAAGAATCGCGCGCTGCGTCTCGGCGGTGTTGATCCGGATTGAGCCGCCGCCGATCTCCCAGCCGTCCATCACGATGTCGTAGGCGCGCGACATCAGCTTGCCGGGATCGCCGAGATCGCCCTCTGGAGCGGTGAACGGATGATGCAATGGGTCCCAGCGCCGCTCGCCGTCATTCCACTCGAACATCGGGAAATCGACGACCCATACCAGGCGGTGTACACCAAGCGGAACCAGCTCGAACCGCTTGGCAAGCCTTTCGCGTAACGCGCCGAGCGCCGCGGCCGCCGTGGCGGCGTCCGCGTCGGCGACCGCCAGCAGCAGGTCGCCCGTCTCGGCCCCGAGCGCGGCGACCGTCGCGGCGCGCTCGTCGTCGGTGAGGAACTTCGCGATCGGCGAACGCCAGCCGCCGTCGGCTTCGACGAACGCCCAGACCAGACCGCCGGCGCCGTAGCCGCGGACGAACTCGGTCAACTCGTCGAGTTCCGCGCGAGACAGCTCGCGCGCTCCGGCGTTGATCGCGCGGACCGTGCCGCCGGCGCCGAGCGCACCGGAAAAGACTTTAAACTCGCTGGCGGCGAAGACGCTGTCGAGGCTGGCGATCTCGAGGCCGTATCGCAGGTCGGGAGCGTCCTTGCCGAAGCGCGCGATCGCGTCTGCGTAGGTGATGCGCTCGAACGGCGTCTCGACCTTGATGCCGCCCTCGGCGAGCACCGCGGCGAGCACCGACTCGGTGATCGCGATCACGTCATCCTCTTCGACGAAGGACATCTCGAGGTCGAGCTGGGTGAACTCCGGCTGGCGATCGGCGCGGAGATCCTCGTCGCGGAAGCAGCGGGCGATCTGGTAGTAGCGCTCGATCCCGCCGATCATCAGCAGTTGTTTGTACAGCTGTGGGCTCTGCGGCAGCGCGTACCAGTCGCCGGGCCTGACGCGGCTCGGCACGAGATAGTCGCGGGCGCCCTCGGGGGTCGGCCGCGTGAGTACGGGCGTCTCGATCTCGAAAAAATCGCCGTCGTCGAGCACTCGGTGCATGGTTTGCACGACGCGGTGGCGTAAAGCGAGCGTCGGCGCGATCGTCCCGCGCCTGAGGTCGAGATAGCGATGGCGCAGCCGGACCGACTCATCGACCGGTCCGTCGTCGTCGACCTGAAACGGCGGCGTCTCCGATCGCGCGAGAATTTCGATCGAGCCGGCCTGCAGCTCGAGGTGGCCGGTCGGCAGCGCCGGATTGACCGTCGCGTCGGAGCGCTTGACCAGCTTGCCCTTGACGCTCACGACATCCTCGGCGCGCAGCGTGCCCGCGACCGCGTGCGGCTCGGCGGCGTGCTCGGGGTGGAAGACGATCTGCAGCAGGCCGCTGCGATCGCGCAGGTCGATGAACACGAGACCGCCGTGGTCGCGGCGCCGGTGGGCCCAACCGCTGACGGTGATCTCTCGCCCGACCGGCTGCTCGGTCGCCCCGGCACACCAGGTGTCGCGGTAGCGATTGGCACGCGGCGGCGCCAGCGATTCGTGACGGCCGTCTGCCGCTGATGTACTCACGTGCTTATCTCCTCGATGATCTTCTCGACGTAGGTCTCTTTGGTCAAACCGGTCAGTTCGATCTGGTCGCGCGCCTGCATGCGCTTGATCGCGGCATCGTATGCGCCCCGCCCGCCACCGAGGATGACGACATGCGGCGCGCCGAGCCGGTCGGCCTGTTTGAGCTGGCCTTTGATCGACCGTCCGGCGAGCTCCATCGTCGCCGACACGCCGCGATCCCGCAGCGTCGTGGCCAATCGAAAGGCCGCCGCGCGATCGGCCCCGGTGTCCAGCGCGACGTACACGTCGAGACGATCGCGGTAGGTCTCCCCGGCGAGCGTCCCGGCCGCGAGCACGCGCTCGATTCCGGCGGCCCATCCGATGCCCGGAGTCGGCGGGCCGCCGAGCATCTCGACGAGGCCGTCGTATCGCCCGCCGCCGCCGACGCCGCTCTGAGCCCCGAGCCGGTCGCTGGTGAACTCGAACACCGTACGTGTGTAGTAGTCGAGACCGCGCACCAGCGTGTCGTCGACCTCGAATGCGACACCGGCCTCGCCGAGCAGCGCCAGCACGTCATCGAAGTGCCGGCGATCGTCGGCGCCGATCTGGCCGAGCAGTCGCGGCGCCTCGGCCATGACCGCCTGTGTCGGGCCGTGCTTGGCGTCGAACGCTCGCAGCGGGTTCTGTTCGATCCGGTCGCGCACCTCGTCCGAGAGCGCGCTCTCGTTGGCGCGCAAGAAGTCCTTCAGCTGATCGCCATAGGCCGAGCGCTCGGCGTGTGAGCCGAGGCTCGAGATTCTCAGTCTGTAGCCGGCGACGCCGGCCTCGTCGAGCAGGCGGGCGAGCAGCGTGATCGACTCGGCGTCGAGCGCCGGGTCGTCGCTGCCGAACGCCTCGGAGCCGATCTGGGTGAACTGGCGGAAACGGCCGGCCTGCGGCGCCTCCTGACGAAAGAATGGGCCGGAATACCACAGTTTCACCGGCTGGGGTAGCTTGTGCATGCCGTGTTCGACGTACGCGCGGCAGACGGCCGCGGTGCCCTCCGGCCGCAAAGTCAGGGAGCGATCGCCTTGATCGCTGAACGTGTACATCTCTTTGCTGACGACGTCGGTCGATTCCCCGACCGCTCGGCCGAAAAGTCCCGTGTCCTCGAAGACCGGCGTCTCGATTCGGCCGAAACCGGCATCGGCGAATCGCCGCGCGGCGACCCGCTCGAGTTCGGCGCGGGCCGGCGCGTCGGCCGGCAGCACGTCGAACGTGCCGCGCGGTGCCTGCGCCCGCCCGGCCATCAGG